>DASTVY010000158.1:0-15897 GCA_035758865.1 Sphingomicrobium sp.
GCGCTGGTCGCATCGAGGCTTTGCCGGTTGTAGTCGACGATCCACCAGCAATTGCGGATGTCATGCTTGTGGGCCTCGATCAGGCATTCGTAGATATTGCCCTCGTCCAGTTCCGCATCGCCGATCAGCGCGACGAACCGGCCGCGGTCCTCCTCGGCCATCATTTGATGGGCGGTGAGATAGTCTTGCACCAAGCTGGCGAAGGCGGTGATCGCCACTCCAAGCCCGACCGAGCCGGTAGAAAAGTCGACCGGGATCTTGTCCTTGGTGCGGCTCGGATAGCTTTGCATCCCGCCGAATCCGCGGAAGTTCTGGAGCTGCTCGAGACTCTGGGATCCGAGCAAATAGTGGATCGCGTGCAGCACCGGTCCGGCATGCGGCTTGACGGCGACCCGGTCGTTGGGACCGAGCGCATGGAAATAAAGGGCGGCCATGATTGCCGTCATCGAGGCACAGCTTGCCTGGTGGCCTCCGACCTTCAGACCGTCGGCACTGTCGCGAATGTGATTGGCATGGTGGATCGTCCAGGCCGACAGCCAGCGCAGGCGATCGTCGAGAATTTTCAGCGCGTCGATATCCGCCGGAGTCTTCTTGAGCATGGCCGCGCGATAGCGTCTGCGCCGTCACGCGTCATCCCGTCCATTGATTAAGACTTGAACCCTCAGTCGGGCGATACGCCTACCGGGCAGATCGCGGGACGCCGAGCCCGCTCCAACCGCGCCCGATTGCGCCAGCCGACTTCTCATGGGATGACAAGCGACATTGGGGGGCTCGCCAATGTTGATGACGCGCTGGGTTTCGGCCGACCAGAAGAAGACCATCCGGCATTGGGCGATGGAATTCATCATTGTCGTTGCAGGCGTCCTGCTCGCCCTATGGCTTCAGCAGTGGGGTGAGCGGCAGCGCGCACTGTCCGACATGAAGGCTGCGGAGGAAGCGATCCACGATGAGCTTCGCACCGCGCTGCAAGCCATCATGTGGCGCAAGGCCATTTCGCAATGCCACATTGATCGGCAGGAATTGCTGAAATCGATGCTCTTGAAAGGTGACGATTGGCCCGGCCTTACCGAGAACGCGCTTGCGGTCCGTTTCGGCGGTCCGCCAACCGTCATACCGAGCGTATTTTCGCGGCCGCTCGACACTCTCGCCACGGCCGCGTGGACATCTGCCCTTGCTACCGGTGCACTGGCGCCGATGGACCCCGAGCGATTTGCCAAGCTGGTAGCTCTCTATGACCATCTTGAAACGCTGCGGCGCGCCCGGGATGACGAAACTGCAGCCGTGGCCAATATGTCGGCGCTTGCCTTTCCACTCCATCTTACGCCTGAGCTCCGCGCGCAAATGATTGAATCGGTCTACCGCGTTGATCGGAGCCGCTTCACGTTCGGGATGGTCAGCCCGTCCGACTTTGCGACGAGCATGCGCGAACTTGGTTGGGATGACGAGCGGATGATGGACAGGTTGATCCGCGAGGATATGGCGGAGGCCAAGGAGCAAGGCTTTGTTTTTAGGCCTTGCGTGGCTGCGGTACAAAACCCGTTCAGGTCGGCCCAGCCGAATTAAGCTGACAGCAGCCTGATCGGGTTCTCGATCAGGCCCTTCATCGTCTGCATGAAGTTGGCGGCATCCCAGCCGTCGACCACTCGGTGGTCGCAGGACAGCGAAAGGTTCATCAGCTTGCGGGCCTCCAGCTCGCCGTCGACGATCACCGGCATCTCGCGCAGCTTGTTGACGGCGATGGTGGCGACCTGGGGCGGGTTGATGACCGGGGTCGAAGCCACTCCGCCCATCGGCCCGAGCGACGAAATGGTGATGGTCGGGCCGGTCAGCTCTTCGCGGCTGGCCTTGCCGCTTCGGGCTGCCTCGCTGAGGCGCAGCACTTCGCGGGCAAGCTGCCAGACGCTCATTGCCTCGGCATTGCGGATGACCGGAACCATCAGGCCGCCATCGGTCTGCGTGGCGACGCCCATGTGCACCGATCCGTGACGGGTTACGACATTGGCATCGTCGTCGAACGTTGCATTGAGCATCGGCCAATCGGCGACGGCCTTCGCCATGGCGGTGATCAGGAAGGGCAGCAGCGTCAGCTTGGGATTGTCGCCGCGGTCGCGATTCATCATCGCCCGCGTTTCTTCGAGGGCGGTGACGTCGAATTCCTCGACCAGCGCGAAGTGCGGGATGCGGCGCTTCGCCTCCTGCATATTCTCGGCGATCTTGCGACGAAGGCCGACCACCTTGATCGTCTCGTCGGCGCGCGGCGCAGTTCCACGGCCGGACACGCTGCCGCCACTGTAGAGCAGGTAGGCGTCGAGATCGGCATGACGGATGCGGTCGGTGCTGGTCTTCACCTTGCCAAGATCGATGCCGAGGTCGCGCGCCCTCTGGCGGACGGCGGGGGAGGCGAGGACCTTCGACCCGTGCGCTACCGGGATGTCATGCTGCGGCGCGCTTTTCGGCGCCTCTTCCTTCTTGGGCGCTGGTGCAGCAGCGGGTGCCGGCTCCGGCTCCGCGACGGCCATCGTCGGGATCGCCTCTTCCTGCGCCTTGGTCGGAGCTTCAGCTCCGTCGGCCAGCGGCTGCTCGACTTCGCTCTTGGCTGCGGGCGCCGAGGCGGCCGGCGCATCGCCCGCAGTCTCGATCTCGACCAGCACCGAACCGATCGCAATCTGGTCGCCGACCTCGCCGGCAAGGCTCTTGACCACGCCCGCGACCGGCGATTCCATTTCTACGGTCGCCTTGTCGGTCATCATGTCGGCAAGCTGCTGGTCCTCTTCGACCGTATCGCCGACCTTGACGTGCCAGGCGACGATCTCGGCCTCGGCAATGCCTTCGCCAATGTCGGGGAGCTTGAACTGATAGACGCTCATGCTTCGAGGACCTTCTTGAGGGCGTTTTTCATGCGGATCGGGCCGGGGAAATAGACCCATTCATAAGCGTGCGGATAGGGCGTGTCCCATCCCGCCACGCGTTCGACTGGCGCTTCCAGGTGATAGAAGCAGCGCTCCTGGACCAGGGTTGCCAGCTCCGCGCCGAACCCGCTGGTCTTGGTGGCTTCCTGGACGACGAGGCAGCGGCCGGTCTTCTTCACGCTCTCTTCGATCGCCTCGATGTCGAGCGGGACGAGGGTCCGGAGGTCGATCACCTCGGCGTCGATGCCGTTCTCTTCCACCGCGGCAAGCGCGACATGGACCATCGTGCCGTAGGTCAGAACCGTCAGCGCTTCGCCTTCGCGCACGATCTTAGCCTTGCCCAGCGGCACCGAATAATGGCCGTCGGGAACCTCGGAAAGCTCATGCTTCGACCAGGGCTTGACCGGCCTGTCATGATGGCCGTCGAACGGGCCGTTGTAGATGCGCTTGGGCTCGAAGAAGACAACCGGGTCGGGATCTTCGATCGCAGAAATCAGGAGCCCTTTGGCGTCATAGGGATTGGAGGGGATGACGACCTTCAACCCCGCACAATGGGTGAACAGGGCTTCGGGGCTTTGGCTGTGGGTCTGGCCGCCGAAAATGCCGCCTCCATAGGGGGTGCGGATGACCATCGGCATGGTCCATTCGCCGGCCGTGCGGTAGCGGATGCGGGCCACCTCGCTGACGATCTGATCGTAGCCCGGATAAATATAGTCGGCGAACTGGATCTCTATCACCGGCTTGAGCCCGTAGGTCGCCATTCCGACCGCGGTGCCGACGATCCCGCCCTCACTAATCGGCGCGTCGAAGCAGCGGGTCTTGCCGAACTGCTTCTGGAGGCCTGCGGTGGCGCGGAATACGCCGCCGAAGAAGCCGACGTCCTCGCCAAACACGACGATATCGGGATCGCGCTCCATCATGACGCGGTGGGCGTCGTTGATCGCCTCGATCATGTTGCGGGTTTCGGTCTTCACAGCGCTCATTTCGGCTCGTGCCCCAAAAACTCGCGGGCTTCGTCCATCGCCTGCTCGCATTGCTCGGCCAGGTGCCAAGGCGTGTCGGAAAAGACATCGTGAAACATCGACGGAATATTGTCGAAGCCCTGTTGTGGAAGCGTGCCCATCGCTTCCGCCTCTTTCTGGGCGGCGCGGACGGTGGCGTCGAGCTCCTTGTCGAGTTCCGCGTCCTTGTCAGCGTCCCATTCGCCCAGAGCGATCAGATGGGCCTTCAGTCGCTCGATCGGGTCGCCCAGTGGCCATTCCTCCGCCTCGCCCTTGGCGCGATAGCCGGTCGGATCATCGGAGGTCGAATGTCCCTCGGCGCGATAGGTGAAGAACTCGATCAGGGTCGGGCCCTTGTTGGTCCGGGCCCGATCCGATGCCCATTTGACCGCCGCATAGACCGCAAGCGCGTCATTGCCGTCGACCCGCAGGCCCGCGACTCCATAACCGATTGCCCGGCTGGCGAAGGTCGCCTGCTCGGCCCCCGCAATGCCGGAGAAGCTGCTAATCGCCCACTGGTTGTTGACCACTGCCAGGATCACCGGCGCCTGGTAGACCGCCGCAAAGGTCATCGCGGAGTGGAAATCGCCCTCTGCAGTCGCGCCGTCGCCGATCCATCCCATGGCAATCCGGCTGTCGCCCTTGATGGCGCTGGCCATCGCCCAGCCGACCGCCTGCGGATACTGGGTGCCGAGATTGCCCGAAATCGAAAAGAAGCCGTGCTTCTTGTCCGAATACATGATCGGCAGCTGCCGTCCGTGAAGCGGATCGCCGGCGTTCGAGTAGATCTGGCACATCATCGTCTTCAAGGGATAGCCGCGCGAAACGAGCAGCCCCTGCTGGCGATAGGTCGGGAAGTGCATGTCCTCGGGATCCATCGCCGTCGCCGCCGCGACCGCGATCGCCTCTTCCCCGGTGCACTTCATGTAAAAGCTGGTCTTGCCCTGGCGCTGCGCCCGATACATTCGATCGTCGAAGACTCGGACCGTCTTCATGTCTTTCAGCATCTTGCGCAGCGTATCGGGGTCGAGCTTGGGGTCCCAGGGCCCGACCGCCTTGCCCTTGTCGTCGAGCACCCGGACCAGGTGGGTGCAGAGCGGGAAGGTCTCCTCCGCATCGACCGCAATGTCCGGGCGCGGCGCCTCGCCAGCGGCAGGCACCTTGATCGTCGAAAAGTCGGGCGTGTCGCCGGGCCGGAACGGCGGCTCGGGCACATGCAGCGCCAGCGCCGGCCGGTTGCGGCGATTGTCGGGTTTATCAGCCATCGCGCGTCCGCTTAGTGCGGCGCGCGGCTTCGGGCAACTAGCCCCGTTGCCGCAGCCTTGGCGGCGGCGCGAAATTCACCCGTGCAACCTCGTGGATTGATCCACGGGCCAACTGGCCTTCGACCAGCTCATAGCCCATCAGTGCGAACACCCGGTTGCCGATGAAGATCGGCCGGGCATTGCCGTACCAATCGACGCAGCTTGCGACGCAGCTGTCGTCGATCGCACGGGCGGCATCGGCGTCCAGGCGTCCGGCCATGTCGAACAGCCGGTTCTGACGCTTCAGGAACAGGATCGAAGAGCCTGATCCCAGGAAGCGGGCATATTGCGATTCCAGATGTGTGGTGATCGGCAGGCCGAGGACGCCTGACGAACCGTCGGAAGTGTCGGGCCGGAAGAAGAAGGCCTGGCTGCGATTCTCGCCCTGCTGGGCAGCCGGGAAGGTAAAGCTGTTCCCCATCCGCGCCATCGGCCGGCGAAGGTCGACCGCAGTGAAGGTAAGGCCGCCCCGCGGGTCGTTGCCGATCACCACGCCGTCTTCGACCAGCTGGTCGAGCCGCTCGACGGCATGGGGTAGCTTCAATTGGGCAACTGGACCGCCGCGCAGGCCTGCGGCGACCAGGGTCGTGGTTTCGCCGCCATTATAGCCATGGCCGCCGTAGAGGATGTGGTTGCCGACGAAGCGGTTCTGGAAATTCCAGGCATTCTCGCCGACCGGAGGAAGGGGGCGATAGCGCGACTGGTTTACGGTTCGGCTGCCGTCACCCATCCATGAAATTGGAACGGACAGCAGCGCGACGTCGCCGACGCTATGCTCATTGTTCCACATCCAGTCGCCGCCTCCGTCGCTCCGAACGAGCACGTCGATCAGCCGGAGCCTTGGGTCTTCGCGGAAGCTGAACTGATCGGTCGGCTGTCCCTTGGCACCGATCGCCGAGGGCGGCTCAGCCCGGTCTAACGGCAGGCGATACAGCCAGCTCTGCGCCTTGCCGCGTTGGCCCGCCCGCCAGTGACGGGCATCGCTGACCCACAGGTAGACGGCCGTCGGGCTGACGTAGAAGGTGCGGCTCGCCGGACCAAGCACTGCCGTCGCCTTGCAGTCCATAACCGGCGCGGTGAGATCGCAGTCCATGACGCTGTGAAGCGTGTCGAGCTGGGCCTCGTCATCGTCACGCTGCGAGGGGACGATATAGACGTCGCGCGCCTGCGCGATCCGCCTGAACACCGGCTTCGATTCCTTTTGCCAACGGCTGACCGCCGGGAATCCGGCAAAGGGGTCATTGCCCCAGCCGAGGAACAGCGGCGTGTAATAGACCAGCCGGTTGCCGATCAGCCTAGAGGCATAGTTGCGCGAGGAATAATAGTCGTTGGAGCGCAGGTGGTAGGCATCCTCGAAGCGAAGCTGCCCAGTGGGTGACAGGCGGAAGCGGTTCACCTCGGTCCCGCCGCGCGCATAGCTGTAGCCGATGACGATCACCCGGTCTCCGCTGATCAGCATCTCGTCATACCAGTCGCCGCCCCCGGTGATGCCGGGCGGAAAGGCGTTGATATGGTCGATGGCACGCATCTGCCCGCCGGCAATCGAAACGGTGAACAGCCGGCCTCGGCGGAGGATGACGAGCAGGTCCCCGCGCTTCTTGACGATGCCGCCTTCGTCGACATCGGCTTCCTGCGTATTTGTGATGCGGTCGCTGGTTCGTGAGCCGGTGACGGCAACGCTGTCGGCATTGGCGGCCTGCTCGGCCATCGGAGCCGCGGGTGGGGCCGGAGGGGGCGGATTCGCCGCGTTGCGGCGGCGGAGCGCCTCACGTCGTTTCTCAAGGAAGGCGACGAACTCAGCATCGGACTTGAAGGCCGCGAGCTGGCCTCCGGCCCGCATTGGAGAGGCGGTCGGGCCTTGCGCAGAAATTGCGACGGAGGCCGGACCGGTCAGTGCGGCAACGGAGGCGGCCAGAAACAGACGAAAAGCGTTCAGCTTGATCATCGCACCACTCCCCTTCGTGATACATTATCACATATTGAGATGCGAATGCTGTCAATTGGCTGAACGGAAAATCCCCGGACTAATCCTCCGAATGCGCCTCCTTGGGCAGTCCAACGGTCGCTCCAGCAGTGAAGGCGCCGCCGGCCTGCTCGTCGAACCAGAAAGGCTTGAAGCCCCCCTGGCCGCCGGCGACGATCTGGAGGTTGGAATCGAACAGGCGTCCGCCTGCCATCGTCATGCTGATACTGGTGGTATTGCGGATATTCTCCAGCGGGTTGGAATCGAGCACGACGAGGTCGGCGAGCTTGCCGGGCTCCAGGCTTCCAAGCTCCTTGTCGAGACCCAGCGCCCGAGCCGGATTGATCGTGCCCGTTTTCAGTGCTTCGAAATTGCTCATTCCGCCGATGGCGAACATCCACATGTCCCAATGGGCGCCGAGCCCTTCACGCTGCCCGTGGGCCCCGATCGAAACCGGGATTCCAAGGTCGCTGACCTGTTTTGCGGCTCGCGAGATGTTGATGACATTATCTTCTTCCGGCGGGTTCATCACCGGCCGGCGCGCCCTTGAGTCCAGCAGCGGGCGCGGAACCCATCGCGACAGTATCGGCTCGGCCCAGACATTGGTGTGCTGGTACCAGTAATTCTCGCCGAAGGGTCCGCCATAGGCCACGACCAGGGTCGGCGTGTAGGCGGTGCCGCTGCCCTTCCAATATTGTAGAACGTCGTCGTAGATGTTGGCGACGGGCAGCGAATGCTCGATCGTCGTGTGACCGTCGGCGATCATCGTCATGTTCATTTCGAACAATGAGCCGCCTTCCGGAACCACTTCCATGCCGAGCTGGCGAGCCGCCTCGATGATCATCTGACGTTGCTCGCGGCGCGGCTGGTTATAGCTCTTCACCGACCAGGCGCCTGAATTCTTGAGGCGGCGAAGATGCGACAGGGCGTCGTCGAAGCTGTTGACTTCGACCGTGAACGGCGTCGTCGCGCCATAGAGGATCGTGCCGGTTGAGAAGATGCGCGGCCCAAGGATCTTGCCCGCCTTTTGATATTCCGACGCGGCGAAAATCTCGAACGTGTCGTTCGACGGATCGTGAACCGTCGTCACGCCGTAACCGAGGGCCGCCGCATGGAACCAGTTCTGCTTGGGGATGATCAGCTCGGCACCCATCGACCCGTGCCAGTGGGCATCGATCAGGCCGGGCATGATCGTCTTGCCGTTGACGTCGATGGTTCGCGTTCCCGCAGGGTAGCTGATGGACGCGGTCGGTCCGACAGCTGTGATCCGGTCTCCCTCGATCAGTACCGTGCCGTTCTCGATCACCTCATCACCGCGCATGGTGATGATTCGGGCGCCGGTCAGCGCAATGCTGCCGGACGGGACGGTCTTGGTTGCGGTGACTCCAAGCTCCGCGACCAGTGGCGCGGCGGCCAGCTTCCCGCCGGCGAATGCGTTCGGATAGCCGACGTCAAGGCCGTAAAGGTTCGGCCCCTGGCTCCAGTAGAGATAGCGGCCATTGCCGGACCAGTGGATCCAGTCGCCGGCGTCGGTGCTGACTTTCGATTGCGGCAGGGCCTTGCCGTCGGGCGCGATATCGATCGACCGGCCGGAGCGGACGAAGGGCATCACATAGGCCTGGTAGCGCTCCGTCCATGCCACGAACTGCTCGTCCGGCGACAGGGCGAAGTCCGACGCATTTTGGGAGATGAGGTGCGTGACCTCCTCGGTCCCGGCGACTGTCACCGACTTCAGCAGCCGCTTTTCCTCTTCGCCCGTCGCAGTGAAGAAGATGCGGTCATTGGTCGCGCCGAACATCGGCTGGGTGCCGCTCTTGGCGACGCGCTTGGGCGTTCCACCCTTCACCGGAACGACATAGATGCCCGGCTCCTGACCGTAGAGCGGCGTCGTCAGGAAGCCGTCGCTGGTCTTGCGATAGGCGATCAGGCTGTTGTCCGGCGAGAAGGCGGGTTCGACATAGTGGCCCGGTTCAGGTGTGACGACACGGCCCTCGCCGCCGCCGACACCGACCACCTTGATCCGCCCGGCCTTGTCGTCGTCCCAGGCAACATAGGCGATGCTGCGCCCGTCACGGGAAAAGGTGGGATAGCTTTCAAACTCGTCGCCACGGGTCAGGCGCCGGGGGTTGTTGCCGCTGCCGTCAGCGATCCACAGGGACCCAAGCGCCTCATAGACGATGCGCGACCCATCCGGGCTCTTCTGCGCGAACCGCACCATCTTCGTCTTGAAGCTGGCCGGAGCGACATCCTTCTGCTGACGGACGGCGTCCTCGACAAAGCGCGTGCCGGTGACGTGGAACGGGATTTCGCGGACATCGCGCGTGGCAACGTCGACCCGATGGATTCCGCCCTTCGCCCAGAAGACGATCGACCGATTGTCGGGAGTCCAGCTGATGCCCGGATAGACGCCGTGGATCGCCCAGGTTTCCTGCATGTCCCGGTCGAGAATGTCGGACAGCGGGGTGATGCGGCCGGACTTCAGGTCCATCAGCATCAGCGTCGATTTGTACCGGACGCGACGGATGAAGGCCAAGCTCTTGCCGTCCGGCGACGGGGTCGGGCGAATGGCGCCCCCCGGCCCGCTGACCAGTGTCTCGATCTCGCCGGTCTGCCGATCAAGCCGTTGGATCACATAGATCTGGCCGTTGACGTCCTTGGAATATTGAAAAATGTCGCCCGGCGTCGCGTCATCCGAGAAATAGACGTAACGGCCATCGGGCGAGAAAGCGGGTTCGTTAGTGTCCTTTTGCTTGGTGCGCGCCTTGGTCATCTGCACGCCGGTTCCGCCGCCCGCCCGATGATAGAGCCACATCTCGCCGGCTCCCAGCGAGCGCGACGAGGTGAAATGCTTGCGCGCGACAATGTAATTGCCATCCGGGGACCAGTCGGCCTGGTTCAGCAGGCGAAAGCTTTCCTTGGTGATTTGCCGGGCGTTGGACCCATCGCGGCCCATGGTCCAGATATTGTCGCCGCCGCCGCGATCCGACGTAAACGCGATTTCCCGTCCGTCGGGCGAGTAACGCGGCTGCATCTCCCAGGCATTGCCGGTAGCGAGGGCGCGCGCCTCGCCGCCCTCGATCGGGAGGACATAGATGTCACCGAGCAAGTCGAAAGCGATTTCCCGCCCGTCAGGCGATACGTCCAGCGACATCCAGGTGCCGGTGCGCGTATCGATTGCGACGTCGCGGCCCGGTCCATGGCGGGCATTGACGTCCCACTTGTCGTCCTTCTTGCCTTCCGTACCGGGTGCCGGGGCAATGCCCTCCGGCTTTTCCTGGGTCATCGGCTGTGCCTTGCCGGGCTCGGGAGGTGACGGCGGGACTGGCGGTACCGGCGCCTGTGCAAAGAGGCCGGCGGACGCGAACAGCGAGCAGCCGACAAGAAGCGAAAGATGACGCATGATGATGAGACCCCACCCTATCGAAAAATCGCGCGGGACTTTACGGCGTTACGGGTGGATGACAACGAAGCTTCACCGCCGTTCGTCGAATTGACGAGCGATGCAGGCAAGGGCTAGGTCGCGCGCCATGCCAGAGAAAGAAAATAGCTCGACCAAAAAGCCGCTTCCCGATCGCCTGTCGCTCGATCCCAGGAGCCCGCATTTCGATGAGGAAGTGCTTCGCGAAGGCGTCGGCATCCGGTTCAACGGTCAGAAAAAGACCAATGTGGAGGAATATTGCATTTCCGAGGGCTGGATCCGCATGGCCGTGGGCCGAAGCCGGGATCGCTTCGGCAATCCGATGACCCTGAAGATGAGCGGCAAGGTCGAGCCTTATTATGAAGAGCCGCCGGAAGGCGACGCCAAGGCCCAATAAGGCCTAGGCCGCGCGAAGTTGCGACAGGAATTCCTCGGTCGCGGTCTTCAATCCGTTAGCGATTTTCGTCAGGCCCGCCGCTGACGCCTGGACCTCGTCCGAAATCTGGACCGCCTCGCCCGCGGCTTTCGCGACTTCGCCGATCCGTTGCGCGATCTGGGTCACCCCCGAAGCGCTGTCGACTGCGCTCTGCTCGATCAGCGTCGCGACGCTGCCCTGGTCGCTGATCGTTATGCGCATTTTCGCTGCGGCCTGCTCAAGCTCGCCCATTGCCCGCGATACCTTGCCGATCACCTGGTCGGCCTCACCGGCGCCAAGACTGATGCCAGAAACGATTTCGTTGATCTGGCCCGTCGCCTCATGAGTCTTGCTGGCGAGCGCCTTAACTTCCGCCGCGACCACTCCAAAGCCCAGCCCCGCATCGCCCGCGCGCGCTGCCTCGATGGTGGCGTTCAGTGCCAACATGTTGGTCTGCGAGGCAACGCCCTGAATCAGCCCGACGAATGCCTCGATGTTGGTGGCCTGTTCGGCCAGCGCCCGGATTACTTCTTCGCCGGTCTGCGAAGCGACATGGGCGGCCACGCCCAGTTCGGCTTGCTGGTTGGCAGTAGCGGCGATGCTGAGGATCGAGTTTGAAAGCTCGGAAACTCCCTCGGACACGCGCGTCGCGCTTTGCGACGCTCCTTCAGCTTCGCGGGCAGCGCTGGCAGACTGTTCCCCGGCATCGCGGGCGAAACGGCTCATATTGGCCGCGGCCCTTTCCAATTGCTCGGCGGCAGCGCCGACCGACTGGACGATCTTTGCGACCGAGCTTTCGAATGCGCCGGCCAGGGTAAACAATTCGTCGCGCCTTGCGTCGGCCATGCCTCGACGCTCCATCTCCAGGCGCTTCTCCCGCTCGGTCTCGACTTCGGCCTGGGCACGGCGGGCGGTCTGAAGTGCTTCGTTGGCCGAAGTTGCCAGACCTTCGCTGATTTCCCGCGCGTCCGACTGTTCCACGAACAATTTGCCCATGTGGACCATCATCGGGCCGAGGACTCCGAGCACCATCGACACTGCCAGCGCGTGGACCATGACCCGAAGGAAGTCGCCCGATCCGATGAACACCCATTCCGGCGCGACATAGCTGAGCAGCACATGGTGAATGGCCGTCGCGACAACGGCGACGGCGATCGGCCGCCAGTCGCAGACCAAGGTCAGCGAGGCCAGGCCGACGAAGAAGAACATATGCGCTTCCATCTGCCAGGGATGACCCTGCAGCATGAAAATCAGAAGCATCGGATGGACCGCAGCCATGATCCCGAATGCTGCACCGGCGCCGGCATCGTAGCGCTCACGCAAGGCGTAAGAGGTCGGGATGATGTTGATCGCCGCCGAAAGGGCGACCGGCACCAACTCGTTCCGAAAATCGAACAACAGGGTCAGCAACATGAGGAATGCGGTCGAAGTCCAGCCGAGCATGGTCAGCATCAGAACGCCTCGAATCCGCAGCCTGTTCAGCTCGTGCATTCCCTATTCCCCCAACGCCGGTCCGCCGCAGATCGCGTCGGGCGCAGCCAGCACGACTATTCCCTTCGACCACAGGCCGGCCAAATGCCGGCGGTCGCCATCGACAATCAAGGAACCCGGCAGGGGCCCGGCCGCCAAAGGCGATGCATGAAGCTGGTGGATTGCATTGCCGGCGATCTGTTGCCCGTTGAGCGGCACGATCAACATCCGGCCCTGTGCTGGAGGCGCGAAGGCCACCGCGATCAGGGTCATGACGCCAAGCGTAAGCTGGGCCAGCGCCGGACCTGCAGAACCAGGATCCAACTTCATGCGCGAAGCATTAACCTGAACTGGTAAACGCCGCGTTAAATGTGGCCGAATTCCTGGCAGATTTGGCTTGGAGTTCTGCCTATGAGTTGCGGGTTCGGGCCTCTGCCGCCTTGCGGGCGCGCGAATGGTCGATCAGCTTCCTGGCACCCCATCCGGCTGCCAAAGCAACGCCCAGCGCCCCGAGGCCGCGCCGGGCGATGACCGGGACGGCGGCGCCGACCAGCGCACCCGTCAGCTTGTTGTTGCGCCCAGCAATCCTCTCGCCGGCGATTGCGCCCAAAATCTTGGCTAACATTAGTTGCTCCTTCTTCGCCGGCATAGCGCATGGCCTGGTCGCGGGTTCCGAATTGGCCAGTTGGCCGAACATCCCAACTGCTGGTGGGAAATCCCGCCAAATTTCCCTGTCATGAACGAATGCCGCTCTATTTTTGGCGGAAATCTCCAATTGGCACGAGCCTTGAAGAGAAATGGGCACGGATCGGCGGCGTTTCACCAATGATCCGGAAAAAGGGAGATTGAACGATGTCTGGTTCAAAGTTTCAGCGCCATCTGATTGCGGCTTTCGCGTCGCTTCTGATGAGCACGATCGCGGTTGGTGCCGCGGTTGCCCCGGCCCAGGTTTCGGCCGCTACTGTGGAAGTTGTTACTTATGCCTGAATTGGAACCGATCGTGGCCCGTCCGGCCGTCCGCATTCCGCGGCAGACCGAAGCAGGACAAGAAACGACCATTCGTTTCGCGCCGCTCTCCGGCATTCTGTCGGGCCCGATCTTCACCCGCACGCGGGACATCATCGCCGCTAACATGTCGGACCTGCTCGACCGGTCGGAAGACCCGGCTCGCATGATCCGCATGATCATCGTCGAGATGGAAGAGACGCTGGTCGAGGTGCGCGCCACCGCCGCCCGCTCGATCGCCGACATCAAGGAAATGCGCCGCGCCTGCAACCGCCTCGACGACCTCCAGTACGGCTGGACCGAGAAGGCCGGGCTGGCGCTGGAAAAGGGCCGCGAGGACCTGGCCCGCGCCGCGCTCGCCGAGAAGCAGAAGGCGGCCGAGATGGCCGAGGGCCTGCACGCCGAGATCAGCCAGATCGAGCAGGTGCTGCGCGGTTATGAGGCCGATATTGCCCGGCTCCAAGCCAAGCTGGCCGAGGCTCGCGCCCGTCAGAACGCCATAGCCACCCGGCTGGAGAGCGCAATGACCCGCGCCCGCACTTCGGAAGTGCTGCATGGCAGCCGCACCGAGGAGGCGTTCGCCAAGTTCGAGCTGCTCGAGCGCCGAGCCGATTTCGCCGAGGGCAGCGCCGACGCGCTAGCGCTCACCGGGCCGAAGAGCCTCGAGGAAGAGATTGCGGAGCTTCGCGCCGCCGACGCGGTCGATGCTGAGCTGGAAGCGATGAAAGCCGCCCTGTCGGCGAAGAATTGAGGGGAAGGAAAAAGGGAAATGTCTGACCGTTACTCATTGAATCGTCGCGACAAGAAACTGGCAGGCGTCTGCTCGACTATCGGTGAAATCTTCAATGTCGACCCGACCCTCGTCCGCATTGGCTTCGCCGCTGTTGCGATCCTCATCAGCTGGAAGCTGGCGATCATCGGCTACATTGCCTCGGGCCTCTACTTTCATATCCAGAAAAACAAGGCGCGCCGCTTTGCCGATCGTCCCTCGGACTTCGAGCGAATGGCCGCTATCGGCCGTGGCCGTACCTCGGTCCACGACATGCGGACCAAGCTGGACGTCAGCGACCGCCGGATGATGGCGATCGACCACCATTTGAACAGCCAGAATGACGAACTCGCCCGCGAGATCGAAGCGTTGAGGGAGGTGAAATAACCATGGATCCGATTTCCGTCGCATTGATCGGGGCCAGCATCCTCCTCACCATGAGCCTGGCGGCCGTCGCCGGCCTCAAGGGATGGCAAGCCTGGCTCGACTATAAGCGGCTCGAACTGGCCAGCCACACCGGCGACCACGGTCTTCCTCCAGCGACCGGCCGGATCGAACTGGCGGACCTCAAGGAACGCGTCCGGAAGCTGGAAGCCATTGCCGCAGGGATCGATCTTTAAGCCCTTCCGGGACGAGTACTTCCCCACCCCCCGTCCCGACACTGGGCGGCCTTCCCAACGTCACCGGGAAGGCCGCCTATTTCATAAGGGAAATGGCTGATTTGCATTGCCCGTTGAATTAACGATAACGGTCGGACAGTCGCGTTCGATAACTTCGAAAGGGCGGTCGATGAACTACACCCTGGAAGAGGGGAAGGACGCAATTCACCTTCGCGTCGACGGCCGGGTCGACGAAGCGACGTGGGAAGCCTTTGGGGGCGCCCTTAGCGATGCGGTGGGGCAAGCTGGCCAGTCGGGCGTGCCCCAAGTAGTTATCGATCTTTCCGAACTCGACTATATGTCTTCGCGCGGCCTGCGCGTGCTGACCGTGGCCAAGCGGCAGGCCGACGAAGCCGCTATTTCGATAGTGCTCGCATCGCCCAACGAGGTGATGAGCGAGATTTTGGCGATTAGCCGGTACGACAAGCTCTTCACCATTACCGGCGGCGCAGGGGGCGAAGGCATAGGCGGCTGACAAGCAGCAGGGGGCAACGGAAGGATGCTTGTACGTTTCTGGGGTACTCGAGGCTCTCTTCCGGTGGCGTCGACCGCCGCCGCGATCCGTCGCAAGATCGCTCAGGCGCTTGTTTCAGCCGGCTCGCTTCAGTTCGACAATTTGGCGGAAGCGGAATTATTTGCACAAAAGGAGCTGAGCTTTGCGGCAGGCGCGACGTACGGCGGCGCAACTCCGTGCGTCGAGCTGGAGGTCAGCCATGGATCCTATTTTATCTGTGACATGGGCAGCGGGCTCAGGCCCTTCGGCTTGGATTCCCTAAAGCGGAATGCGGGGGGTCACAGCAAGACCTATAATTTCTTTCAGTCGCATCTTCATTGGGACCACATCATGGGCTTCCCGTTCTTTGCCCCCGCGTTCGATCCCAATGCGACAATCCGGATCCACGCCGGCCATCCAGACGCCGAGCAGGCGCTTCGCCGCCAGCAGGAGGAAATCTCATTTCCGGTACCGTTCGACTGGCTGAAAGC
>DASTVY010000165.1:0-3458 GCA_035758865.1 Sphingomicrobium sp.
GGATCCGTGCAGCGAGCTCCTCGCAGCCAGGTCGTCATGCCTGGCGGGCGGTGTCCCGGACCTCCCGAGTCCGCGGTTACGAGCCGCAGCCGCAGGACGCCACTCCCGCTCCGCCTTCAGGATCGTCTCTAGAAGACGGCCCCTCCTGAGCGAGGATGCGTCACTTATGCCACAAATTCGTTACGTAGTCAATAGCGTATCTAGCCCGTAGTCAAGAAATTTCCTGTCTCGGGTCCGGCCCGATGCCGCGAGGCTTGCCCTCCTGCAGAGATCGGGAGGTTCTTGCGGCCGGTTACGTCAGGCCCGGCAACGTGCCGCAATGGCTGCAGTCTATCACCGGGAATGCCGCCTTATGATCCCCGCCAGACCACGCAGACCTTCATCGATCTGTTTTTCGCCAATCATGCCATATCCGAACACCAATCCGTTCGGAGCCGGCGAGCTTTTCGCGAACGCGTCAAGCGGCGTTACTTCGATGCCGATTTCCGCAGCGCTTGCGGCAATGACGCGAGCGCCGACAGGCGTCAGCAGCGTCGCCGCCAGATGCAGTCCCGACTCTCCTCCCATGGGCTGCAGCTGTTTGCCGCAGTGGTCGGCCAGGGCGCGAAGCAGCTCGCCGCGGCGGCGACCATAGACCGTTCGCGCCTTTCGAACGTGGCGGGCCATGTGACCTTCGTCGATGAATATTGCGAGTGCCTCCTGTGCGAACACGGTCCCATGCCAGTCGGCGATCCGCTTGGCTTCGACGAGGGCTGGCTGCGCCCATTTGGGGACAACGACGAAGCCGAGCCTGATCTCGGGAAACAGACTTTTTGAGAATGTCCCCACGTAGAAGACGAGGTCCGTTCGATCGAGCGTCTTCAGCGCATCAAGGGACCGGCCGTCATACCGGAACTCGGAATCGTAGTCGTCCTCGATAACAGCCGCGTCGTGCGATTGGGCAAAATCGAGCAAAGCCATACGGCGGCGAGGCGACATGACGATGCCCAGGGGGAACTGGTGGCTGGGCGTCACGCAGATGACGCGCGTCGTAGATGGCAGTTGATCCACGACCAGGCCTTCCGAGTCGACGGCGACGGTGACCAGCTTCGCGCCGGCCGCAGCGAAAGCCGCCCGCAGCGGCGGATAGCCCGGTTCTTCAACGGCTACCGTGGTCTTCCCGGGCGTCACCAGTATCCGCGCAATCAGGTCGAAGGCCTGCTGGGCGCCGGCGGTGACGACGATATCGTCGGCTTGGCAAGCCACCAGCCTTGCAAATGAAACGTGCTTGGAGATGGCGTCGCGAAGCACATGCCGGCCTTCAGGTTCGGCGTAGGCTGTCGGAGACTTCGACAGCGTCCTGAGCGCTCGCGCGGTCACGCGCCGCCAGACCTGAAGGGGAAGCAACGACCGGTCGGGAAGACCGACCCGGAAATCAAAGCGCGGTGTTGCGGCTGGCCTTGGGCGTAGCGATCTTGCCGACCCGCGCCAGAATGCGGCCAAGCGCCCGTCTCCGCCGGCTTCCGTGGCGCGGCTCTTGCGCGGGTTTTGGCGCGGACGCAGGTCGGCCACAAAAGTACCGGCGCCCGGACGCGAGGTCAGGTAGCCCTCGCTGAGCAAGAGGTCGTAGCTCGCAAGGGCCGTGTTGCGCGACACGCCCAGATGCATTGCAAATGCTCGCGTGGACGGCATGCGAAGGCCGGGCTGCAGCCGCCCGTCAAGGATCGCGGCCCTTAGCTGCTCATGCAAATTCCTAAGCAGGCGTCGCGATCCCTTGCCGGGAAGGCGGATCGGAAGCTCCAGAACTGGCTCCATGCTTTTTTCCAAGATTGGTACTTTTTTAGTACCACTCGTCTCGGCATGATTCAATGCATCCAGGGATCGCTGGGCAGGGCCCGACGACCCGCGCACTCGCGAGGACGCAAGGATGCACACGCATATCGACCAACATCACGTCGCCGCTCTCGATTCGACCATGGCTTACAGGGAAGTGGGGGCGAGCGGCCGGGCCGTCGCGCTCTTCCTGCACGGCAATCCGACCTCGTCGTTCATCTGGCGCAACATCATGCCGCAGGTGGCACCCGTGGCGCGCTGCATTGCGCCCGACTTGATCGGCTTTGGGCAGTCGGGAAAGCCAGATATCGAGTATCGCTTCTTCGATCACGCGCGATACCTCGACGCATTCATCGAAGCTCTCCACATCGATCAATTCTTTCTCGTGGCCCAGGACTGGGGAACGGCGTTGGCTTTTCACTTCGCGGCGCGGCGCCCCGCGCAGGTGTGCGGCCTCGCCTTCATGGAGTTCATTCGGCCGCTGCCGAGCTGGGAGGATTTTCACCAGTCACCCGTGGCGCGCGAGACGTTCCGCAAGTTCCGAACGCCGGGCGAGGGCGAAGCGATGATTCTGGAAGGCAATGCATTCATCGAGCGCGTGCTTCCCGGCTCGATCAAGCGCAAGCTCAGCGACGAGGAGATGGCCGCCTATCGCAACCCGTTTCTCACGCCAGAGTCTCGGCGGCCGATATGGCGGCTCCCAAACGAACTACCGATCGAGGGCAAGCCGGCCGACGTCCATGCCGCGCTTGAAGCTGCGCATGCCGCGCTGGCCGTCGCGGATTATCCCAAACTGCTGTTCGTCGGTGATCCGGGCGCGCTGGTCTCGCCAGCCTTTGCCGAACGCTTCGCCGCTTCGGTCAAGAACTGCCAAGTCGTGCCGCTTGGACCCGGTCTGCACTATTTGCAGGAAGATCACGCCGAGGCAATCGGCCGGTCGATCGCTGAATGGATTTCCGAGATCGAAGCCAAGCGAGGGCCCACCTGAGAATGAGCGGCCCGAGACGGCTCGGATTGAGCCATCGGCTCTTTCGCCATCGCTCAATCGACCGCGACCTTGGTTGCCTTGCGCCTGACCCGGCCGCCTGCCGGTGATTTCGCACGGAGGAGCCGGGAGTCAAGCGGCTCGTCGCGGCGGGCGGCGCCCGACGCATGCAGCTTCGCGGTGAGCGTCGCGCGAGCGTCACTTGCGCGTTCACTTGAGCGTTCACTTAAGCGTTCACTTCGGCGCCGGTTTGAAGGTGCTGATCTGCTCGATCACCGGCTTCCACAGCGCCTGCTCGGTTCGGATATAGGCCAGCAATTCCGCGCCCGACATCGGATTGACGTAGCTGGCGATATCCTCGAAGCGCTTCTTCGTCACGGGATCGTTCAGCACCGCGCGCAGATCGTCGCTGATCTTGGTGGCGATCGGCGCGGGCGTGCCGGGCGGTCCCATCAGCGCAAAAAAGCCGAGCGCGCGCGGGATCGCCGGCAGCGTTTCGGCGATGGTCGGGGTGTCCGGCCGGTTCGGCAGCCGCCGGGCGGAGCCCACGGCCAGCAGCTTGAGCGTGCCGCCGGTGATCGAGCCGGCGAGACTCGGCAGACCATCCATGATCACCTGCACGCGCCCGCCCATCACGTCGCTCAGTCCGGCCGGCGTGCCG
>DASTVY010000294.1:0-3938 GCA_035758865.1 Sphingomicrobium sp.
TTCCGGATCGAGCCGGAGAGTGAACGCAGCCTTCCCTTTGCTGCCCGGAGCCGAACGGAGCTTCGGGGCACGGCGAGCGGCCGGAGCCGGAACCGACGGCACCACATACATCGGTGCCCTGGCTTCGACCTGCTGCGCCGGCAGCTCGCTATCGTCGTTTACGACCTCGGCGGTTTCGTCGACTTCCTCGACGACCCCGTCATCGGCGCCGTTGAAGCGATCCTCGATCTCCGCCTGCTGCGTATGAACCGGCGAATTGACCGGCGTCAGGCCGGCATGGCCATGAAGCGCGGGATGCTCGCTGATCTCCTCGCCGAACGCGTCATGGTCGGCATCGCGGGGAGCCTCGACGGGCTTCGGCGCCTCAAACCCCATATCGTTCCAGCCGAGGTCTTCGAGGTTTCCGCCGATCTGGCCGAAACCTTGAGGCCGCATGGCCGGCCGGGCTGCACCCTTGCGGGCGAGGAGACCGGAGGAGAGAGAGGCGAATGGCTTAGGCTCGGACATCACTTATGCTGCCCCCTTACTGGCCGACAACCCGGCGGCCGAAGCCGCCGACGGGACGAGGCGATGCAGGAGCAGCGTTTCCGGCTCCGGGAGCCGCAAAAACGGTGCGGCGGAAATTCTTTTCGAGGCGATCCGAGATGTAGTCCCAGAGCTCGACCACTTCGCGGGCCGAGCGGCCGTTCGGGTCAACTTCCATCACCGTGCGGCCGTCGATCATCGAAGCGGCGAAATCAGTGCGGTGGTGGATGGTGACGGGAGCAACGGTGCCGTGCTGCGAGAGTGCGACGGCGGCTTCGTAGGTGATCTTGGCTTTCGGGGTCGCCGCGTTGACGACGAAGATCAGCGGCTTGCCGGCGCGATCGCAAAGATCGACCGTCGCACCGACGGCACGGAGATCGTGCGGGCTCGGACGGGTCGGGATGACGATCAGCTCGGCGACGGCAATGACGCTCTGGATCGCCATGGTGATGGCCGGCGGAGTGTCGATGACCGCAAGGCGGAAACCCTGCTGACGGAGAACCTCGAGGTCGGAAGCAAGCCGCGCGACGGTCGTCTGCGCAAAAGCGGGCATTTCTGCCTCGCGCTCGTTCCACCAGTCGGCAAGGCTGCCCTGCGGATCGATGTCGATCAGGCAGACCGGGCCTGCCCCCGCTAGCTGCGCCTGCACCGCAAGATGTCCGGACAAGGTCGTCTTACCCGACCCGCCCTTCTGCGATGCCATAGCCAGAACGCGCATGCTTTTCCCCTCGCCGAAGCCGTCAATTCAGCGTTGGGAGTGACACTCAAGGCGCTAAAATCTGGTTAACGCGTTCAAGACACTGTTGCTGTATTCCAGCCCCGAGTTACGGTCGCAGGCAACGGAGTCGAAGCATGCAGCCAAGGTACTGGAGCAAATTTCTTCTCTGCGCGTCGCTTTTGCTCGCGGCGCCCGCTTCCGCGCAAAACGTGAAAGCCGGAATCGATGCGTGGCAGCGCGGAGACTATGTCGGCGCCGTCGCGATCTGGCGGCCACTTGCCGAAGCGGGTGATCCGGACGCGTCGTTCAACATGGGGCAGGCCTATCGCCTCGGCCGCGGGGTGCTGGTCGATCTCGCCACCGCCCAGACCTGGCTCGAGCGCGCGGCTGAAAAGGGCCACGTCGACGCCCAGACGACGCTTGGCCTCCTCCTTTTCCAGAACGGGAACCAGGCTGGTGGCCTCAAGTGGCTGAAGGGTGCGGCGGAGAAAGGCGATCCGCGAGCCATGCTGGTCTATGGAACGGCGCTCTACAATGGCGACGGCGTCCCGCAGGACCCCGTCCTCGGCTACGCCTACGTCAGCCGCTCCGCGGCGCAGGGGCTGGAGCCGGCCCGGAACACGCTCCAGCAGATGGACGACATCATGCCCATCGAGCAACGCAAAAAGGGCGTTGCGATGGCCATGCAGAAAGCGAAGACCCAGCAGCAGGCCCAGACAAAGCCGGCGACGTCAGCTCGTCCAAAAGCTCAGAAACCAACTTCACCCGCACCCATTCAAAGAAGCGCAGTTGCGGCAAGCGGCGGCGCCTGGCGGATCCAGCTTGGAGCCTTTTCGCAACGGTCGTCCGCCGAGGCCCTGTTCAGGAGGCTGTCGGGGAGCGCACCGGTCGCGGGCCGCCAGCAATATCTGGTCGCCGCGGGATCGGTGACCCGGCTTCAGGTCGGCCCCTTCCCCAGCAAGTCGGCTGCGGCGGCTGCGTGCAGCAGCCTGTCAGCGAGGGGTCAGGCCTGCTTCCCGGTGGCGACCCGATAGTACCCTATCTCACCCAGTCGCGCCGGCGGATGCCCTGCGCCCAGAGCAAAGCATCGAGCCCATGAAAATCGAGGCGCGCATCCGCGACTTCGGCGAGGGCGGGCTTGGCACGATACCCAACGCCGAGACCTGCCTCCTGGACCATCAATTTGTCATTGGCGCCGTCGCCGATGGCGAGGACATCAAGCCGTGAAAGGCCCAGCTCTTCGCGCGCCTCGACCAGCGCATCGAGCTTCGCCTGCGCGTCTACTATCGGATCCTCGACCGAGCCGCTGAGCTGCCGTCCATCGAACAATAGTCGGTTCGCGCGAACGGCGTTGAAGCCCAGCATCTTCGCGATCGGATCGGCGAAGGAAACGAATCCGCCAGTCACTAGGATCGCCCGCGCGCCTCCGACCCGCATCGTCCGGACCAATGTCGCGGCGCCGGGATTCGGAACGACCCGTTCCGCCAGGCAGCGGCCGATCGCTTCCTCGTCGAGCCCGGAGAGAAGGGCCACGCGCTCGCGAAGTGCCGCCTTGAAGTCAAGTTTACCTTGCATTGCGCGCTCGGTGATCGCCGCGATCTCGCGCTTGAGGCCCGCGAAGTCCGCAAGCTCATCGAGGCATTCCTGGCCGACGATGGTCGAATCCATGTCGGCGACGAGCAGACGCTTGAACCGGTTCTCATCAGGCTGAACGAAGACATCCACGCCTTCGAGTCCGTCGAGCGCCCAACGTATGGCTTGGGTGTCGCCACTGACGCGCAGGTCGACCGCATCGCCCTCGTCGATCCATGCCGAGAACGACGCCTTGGGATCGATTTCACGAAGCGCGCCGAGACCCCGGTCGATCAGCCTGTCATCAAGCCGTCCGGCTGCTATCAGCGTCACAATGGCCATAAGGGTCGAAAAACCTCCCGTCGCACTCATTGCCGGGCCGACCGCAGGCGGCAAGTCGGCGCTGGCCCTGCGCCTTGCAGAGCAAACTGGCGGGGTGATCGTCAACGTCGACAGTGCGCAAATCTATCGCGACCTGCCGATTTTGAGCGCTGCGCCCGGGCCGGAAGAACGCACACGAGCCGAACATCGCCTCTACGGCGTACTGGATGGGATACAGTCATGTTCCGCAGCGGACTGGGCCGCGATGGCGCGGCGCGAGATCAAGGACGTGCATGCTTCGGGCCGCATGCCTATCCTGGTCGGCGGCACGGGCCTTTACCTGCGCACCTTGCTGGAGGGGATCGCTCCGGTGCCGGCCATCGACCCCGACTTGCGCCGCGAGGTGCGCGGCGCGCCAGTCGAAGAGAATCGCGATAGACTCTCAAGGCTGGACGCTAAAGCGGCCGAGCGGCTCAAGCCGACCGACACGACGCGGATCGCAAGGGCGCTCGAGGTCGTCTTGTCGAGCGGCAAGACCCTCGCCGAATGGCAGAAGCAGCGCGAAGGCGGCATTGCTAACGCCGTCGAGCTGAAACCGCTTATCCTGCTGCCGCCGCGGGATTGGCTTTATCGACGATGCGACCAGCGCTTCCGCCACATGATCGAGCTAGGCGCTTCGGACGAGGTTCGGACGCTAATCGACCGGCAGCTAGACCCGGCGCTTCCGGTGATGCGGGCAATTGGCGTGCGGGAGATCGCGGCCTGGCTGAAGGGGGACGTCACCCGCGAAGATGCAATCGCC
>DASTVY010000222.1:0-2024 GCA_035758865.1 Sphingomicrobium sp.
AATCGCTGCTGGAGACCGGCAAGCGGATGCCTGTCTAGACCGTCGATTGCCATTCGACGTCGGCAGCGAACCGATAGCCGGCACCACGCTCCGTGACGATGAGCTTGGGCGCGCTTGGATCGACTTCGAGCTTTCGACGAAGCGTCACCCTCTGAATTCAGTGCAGCCCGGAACGGGCTGAGCGCCGAGCCTTGGACGACGACTCTGGCGGGAGCAATCAGGCGGGCGTTCTCGCGATTTGGTCGCGAACGCCGGATCCGCAGCGATATCGGTGCGTTGATGACCTTCGATGATCGCTTGCTCAAGGACATCGGCATCAGCCGTTCGGATATCGAATTTGTGGTGCGTTATGGCCGTCGGCCATAGTGCGCATCGCTGTGCCAAGCCTCCATGGGGAATGCCATGAGTAAACGCAATGTTGACTTGGTGCGCAGCCTATATGCGGCGTGGTCACGGGACGATGTCGAGGCGTTTCTTCAGGTGCTTGCTCCTGACGTCGAATGGCGCTTTGCGGATAGCTTCATCTACGGGGCCGTCATCCGGTGATCGGTCGCGATGCCTTGCTCAAAGGGGTCACGAAATGGCGCCAATATGTCGACACCAAGCAATTCGCCGAGGCTGTGACGGAAACGCCGACAACGACCGAGCGGAGCGCGATCAGGCGATCGAGGTAGCGCAAGCACATCAAGCCCTGTGGGCTTGTTGCATGCGGGAACAAACACCATGGCTCGCTGTTGATCCTTCCTGTTCCGGTCGGCAGCAATGGTCGGCTGCGGAACCTTTCACAGTCGGGCGTCTGGGAAGGACGTTCGAGCAGGAGGCGTCCGATTTGGCGGCAATTCGCTTGCGAGCTGTCCCCGGGAACTCTATTTTCCTGCCAAGAGAGTGAAGGCGATGGCTGGACACGCTGTTTTGACAGCTGAGACTGTTGACGACTGCATCATCGATCAGGGCTGGGAGCGCTACACCGCCGAGGATCATTCCATCTGGCGGACGCTTTTCGAGCGTCAGCGGCGAACGCTGGGTGGTCATGTCGCCCGGGAGTACCTTGATGGGCTCGCGGCGCTCGGCATCGGTGCTGAAGCCATACCCAATTTCGACCGCATGAATGCGCGCTTGCGGCAGATCACCGGCTGGGAGGTGGTTGCAGTTCCCGGCCTCATCCCGTCTCGCCCATTCTTTCAGATGCTTGCCAGCCGCAAATTTCCTGCCGGAACCTTCATCCGCAGCCGCGAGCAGCTCGACTGAAGAACCCGACATTTTTCACGATGTCTTCGGTCACGTGCCTCTCCTCACCAACCCGGCCTACGCCGACTACATGAACGAATATGGCCGCATCGGGCTCGAGGCCATGGAGCACAAGGGGGTAAAGTTCCTCGCACGCCTCAACTGGTACACGATCGAGTTCGGGCTGATCCGCAAGCCCGAGGGCATCCGGATATATGGCGCCGGAATCGTCTCGTCCTTCGGGGAAGCGAAATACGTCGTGGGAGACCCTTCAGCAAATCAATTGACCTTCAATCTCGAGCGCGTCTTGCGCACTGGCTATTACATCGATGATTTTCAGGCGGCGTACTTTGTCATTGATAGATTCGAAGATCTGTTCGATCTGCTAAAGACTACAAACTTCAATGAACTATATGACAAATATCGCAACGAGCCCGCCTTTACACCATTCGAAATCCTCCCCCAGGACGTGGTCATCCGCAGGGGCACAGGCGAATTCTGGAAGGATTTCCCGGCGATCAAGACCAAGCTCAAATAGGCTTGGGAGGTACGTCACATGACGCCGGAAGTTGTTCTCGAGGCGCAAGCGGGCATCGGCGAGTCGCCGGTCTGGTATGCCGCCCACCGCGCTCTATTCTGGGTCGACATCCCGGCGCGGAAGGTTCACAGCTATGATCCGGCGAGCCGCGGCACCCGAAGCTGGAGCGTGCCCGAGGAGGTGGGCTGCGTGGCGCCGATGAGCGACGGCGCGCTGCTGATCGCGCTGAAATCGAGCTTTC
Organism: Sphingomicrobium sp.; assembly: GCA_035758865.1. Taxonomy (GTDB): domain Bacteria; phylum Pseudomonadota; class Alphaproteobacteria; order Sphingomonadales; family Sphingomonadaceae; genus Sphingomicrobium. Next base: position 2,007 of record DASTVY010000222.1, read on the forward strand.
AGCGTCTCGATCCGGGCG
>DASTVY010000384.1:0-2811 GCA_035758865.1 Sphingomicrobium sp.
CGGAGAAAGCGCTCGCAACGGCCAATCGTGCCCTGGCGACCAATAATTTCCGCGAGGACGCCCATCGGCTGATCGTACGGGCGCTGGCCGCCACCGGCCGCAAGGCCGAGGCGCTCAAACACTATGAAGATCTCGTTGTGCTGCTACAGCTTGAGTTGAGCTCGGAGCCCGACGCGGCAACCAAGGACTCGATGCGAAACAATCGAATCTGAGTGATGGAAGGAACGCAAGAATAGAATCAAGATGTTGATAGCTTTGATCGAGGCTTTCGATATCTTGTACCGATGATTGAGCGCTTCGGACTCGCTATCGCAGGATCGCGGATTTTCTGGACGAGCGGGGGCGTCGCTTGTATGCAGCCAACGAGGCGCTGGCGCTGGGTCGAGGCGGGGTGACGGCGGTTTCTGCGGCGTCGGGGATCGCGCGCAGCACGATCAATCGTGGCATTGCCGAGCTGAAAGCTGGCAGCAACGAGCTGGGCGAGCGTATCCGGCGGCGCGGCGGTGGTCGCCGGCGAGCGGTGGAACGTCAACCCGGCCTGTTGGCGGGTCTCGAAGGACTGATCGAGGGCGCGGTCCGTGGCGATCCGCAGTCGCCGCTGCGCTGGGTCAGCCGCAGCCAACGTCACATCGCCACGGCGCTGCGCCGGCAAGGCTTCGAGGCGAGCCAGAAGCTGGTCGGCCTGTTGCTGCGAGAGCTGGACTATAGCTGTCAGGCCAACCGCAAGACCCGGGAGGGCACGCAACATCCCGACCGCAATGCGCAGTTCGAGTACATCAATGCCAAGGTGAAGGCCGCCCTCGCGGCCGGCCAACCAGCGATCTCGGTCGACACCAAGAAAAAGGAGCTGGTGGGCGACTTCAAGAATGGCGGTCGCGAGCTACGCCGCAAGGGCAAGCCTGAGCCAGTGCGGGTCCACGATTTCGAAATCAAGGGATTGGGCAAGGTCGCGCCCTACGGGGTCTATGACATCGCCGCCAACGAGGGCTGGGTCAATGTCGGCATCGATGCCGATACGGCGGCCTTCGCGGTCGAGAGCATCCGTCGCTGGTGGCAGCGGCTCGGCAAGGCCCGCTATCCCAAGGCGGATCGTCTGCTGATCACGGCCGACTGCGGCGGCAGCAACGGCGCCCGCATTCATCTGTGGAAGCGCGAGCTACAACGCTTCGCCAACCAGACCGGCCTTGCCGTGACCGTCGTCCACTTTCCTCCCGGCACCAGCAAATGGAACCGGATCGAGCATCGATTGTTCGCCTACATCACCCAAAACTGGCGCGGCAAGCCGCTCGTCAGCCATAAGGTTACATCCAGCTCATCGCCGCGACTTCGACCGAGCAAGGGCTCACCGTTACTTGCGACATCGATCGCTCGTGCTACCCACGCGGCATCAAAATCTCCAAAGCCGAATTGGCTGCAATCAACATCAAGCATCACTCTTTCCACGGCGAGTGGAACTACACGATCAAACCACACAAGAAACCAAACAAAAACCCGAATTGAAGCGGTTATTACGCGTCAAGTTCTTAATACCAATCCTCAGATTGAGTGACCGACGACGGCCCAATCGCGGCGGGCGACGGACATGATTTTCCACGGCTGATCGATGAGCGTGTTCCAGGCGTAGCAGCAATGATCGACGATATCGTCGAAGGATTTGAACACGCGATTTGACAGCCAATTCTGCCGCATGAACTGCCAGATGTTTTCTTGGCCGTTGAGCTCGGGCGCGCGGGGCGGGAGCGGCAAGAGCGAGATGGTGCTGGGAACCTTGAGGGCCTGGGCACCATGCCATCCGGCTTGGTCGAGGAGCAGAAGGGCATGAGCCCCAGGCGTGATTTTGGTCGCGATCTCGTCGAGGTGAAGCTGCATAGCTTCGGTGTTACAGGCCGGCAGTACCAGCGCGGCGCCGGTTCCGCGTTCAGGACACACCGCACCGAACAGATAGGTCGATTGGGTGCGTTGATCGTGCGCCGCCCGGGGACGTGAACCCTTTCGGGCCCAGCGATAGGTGAGTTTGTTCTTCTGGCCAACGCGCATCTCGTCCTGGAACCACACCTCTACCGGTGTGCCCGGCGCGAGTGCGTGGCGGATTTCCGCCACGCGTGCAGCAAAGTTTTTTTTTTAAATGCCTGCACGGCGTCTGTGTCCTGCTTGTAGGCCTTGGGCCTGGCGCTCACATGCGAGAAGCCCAAATCCTTCAAGGCGCGGTACACGGTGTCGTCCGATACCGAAAGCCCAAACTCCTCATGCAATCGCATGATGAGATCGCAGGCCCGCCAGCGCACCACGCCATGGACCGCCGGGATCGGACCCTCGTCCACGATCCGAGCGAGAAAAGCCTTGTGCCTGTCGTCGAGCTTGGGAGGCACGCCCGGTGACGGAACGTTGACCAGACCGTCCGGCCCCTTCCCGTTGAAGCGGATCACCCAGTCGCGCAACGTCTGGCGGTCCATGCCCCCGGCCTTCGCCGCATCTTCCCGCGACGCGCCATCGAGTACCGCTGCAATCGCCAAAAGCCGGCGCGCTTGCGAAGCGTCCTTCACCCGCGCGGCAAGCTGGCGAACCTCCACGCTCGTAAAGTCCGTCCTCACTGCAATCGCCTGTCCCATGGCAAACCCCTGCGTTTGCCAGGTTGAATCATTTTCCGAGCGATTCGGGGAATTTTTGGGAGAGTCAGGCACTCGGCGGATTGGTATTACGCTGCTGGCCAAGTTCGACGGCGAGTTCGCCGCGCATTCCTACACTTATGCCGGCACCGGCACCGTGCGATATACGTGGTAGCTCAGAGAGCCTTTGGGGTTCTCAGATCAT
>DASTVY010000233.1:0-4049 GCA_035758865.1 Sphingomicrobium sp.
ATGTCGACTGCCGTCTCGTCGGGCACGAAGAATACCAGGTGCGGATTGCCCACGCTCAGCGCCATTGGGTGTTCAAGCGCGCCCCATGCCAGCGGCAGCTTCGCCGTATCCATCGGATAATTGAGCGGCACTTCGTCCCAGGCGAAATGCGGCGGTGGAAGGCTGACTTCGACTTCAGCATCGAAAGTGCTGCCTTCAACAAGCCCGCCGCCGGTCTCCAGGCTCTTGGCCCCTGTCAGTGCGACGACGCAGCGCGATGCGTTGCCGCAACTTTGCACCTCGCCACCGTCATGGTTCCAGATGCGCATCTTCACGTCGGCGGAGGTAGACGGCTCCAGCAATATGAGCTGGTCGCAGCCGATGCCGGTGTGACGGTCGGCCAACGCCTTGGCCAGCGCCGGGGTCATGACGACCGGTGCCTCACGCGCATCGAGCACAACAAAGTCGTTTCCAAGCCCATGCATTTTGTGGAATTGCCGCGTCACGCGCGCCGAATTAGGGAGCGTGACGCGCCAAGTCTACCGCGTGCGCATGAAAACAGGAGAGTGAGGGTGCAAAGAGCCGCCTCTGATGTCATGCAATCGGTCATCCTTTCGGCGGTGATCGACGCGCTGGAAGCCATGAAGGCCGCGTCAAAGGGCGTGCCCAACCTGATGCTCCGTGACCTCCAGAGTGTTCATCGCAACACGACCTTCGCCGATTTACCCAAGGCGGTGCAGGATTCGATCGCGCAGAGCGTTCGCGCAGCCTTCACCCAGCTGCTCAAGGAAGGCTATGCCGTCGGCCCCAAGCAGGAGGTCCAGCAGTCGCGGCCAATGGACCGGGTGCCTGAGCGCGAACGCCGGGGTCCGCAGGATCGGCGCGACTTCCGCAATGGCCCCGGGCGTAGAGGGCCGGGTGGCGGTCCCGGTGGCAAGGGTCCCCGCCCGACCAGTCCGCCCAAGGGCAAGTCGCGGCCTTAATTGGCTAGCCGCGAAATCCCTTTGCGCTGCAGCCAGGCCGCGAGGCGAGCGAAATATTCCGGCGAATCCGGCGCGTGCTTGGTGAATTGGCCTGGATCGATCTGCTCTAGCGGGGTGGCGCTACTCATCATCGTATGGTCCGCATTGTCGATCACGACCGCTTCGAAATTGGGATGAGCTCTGGTGAATCCTTGCAACCGATTCATCGATGTCGCCACCGGCACCCAGGGATCGGCCGAGCCGTAGAGCACCAAGGTCGGCGCTGTGACGTTTCCGATCGAGGCCAGGGGATCGTGTCTTATTTCCTTGGCCCAGCCCGATTTGTCCGGATCGGAAAAGGTCCTGCTCAGATATATGAGGTCGAACCAAGGCTCCTTCGCCGCGGCATCGATCCGCGCCTGTGCACTCGGCCGGTCGAGCCGGCCGCGCATGAAATCATCGAGCCCTTTCCGCGCGGCCACAGCCTGGTCGATGTCGGCTTGGGAATATCCCTTGATGCGCAAGATATTCTCCGACGCGAAGATCATCTGGACATCGGGAGTGACCATCGGTGCGGAAATTGAAATAGCAAAGGCAGTTGGCTTGTAGCGGGAGGCAGCGAGTATCGAGAGCCACCCTCCCTGGCTTAATCCCCAGAAACCGATCCTCCTGGAGTCGATCCGAGGATCCAGTGCCAACATCTGCGCCGCGGCGATGCCATCGTCGGCCAGGACGTCGAACGCATTGCCCTTGGCATCGCCGCTCGATGCCCCAGTGCCCCGACGGTCGAAAGTAAACACCGCGATACCGAGCGATGGGAGTAGCTGCTCGAGATGGTCGTAGAGCGCCGCATCTCGCTCGGGCGCGGACGCGGTGTGGAACACAACCACCGCAGGCACATCTTTCTCGCCCACAGGAAGCCGCAGGGTTCCAGCGAGGCGAATGCCGTCTCGCTCGACGACCTTCTCTTCGATTGAAATAAGGGTGGTAGGCGGCGCCTCCCAGGCGACTGTCGGCGAGTCAGCCTTGGTCGCCGCAGCGGTATTGGCAAGCAACGCTGCTGCGATCAGTTGCGCAAACATTCAATCTCCATCCGTCTTGATGCCGCCCCGTCCAGATGAGTAGTGGCGCCCGACGCAAGGTCAATGTCGGCCGGCGGCGTCTGAGTGTCGCCTGGTGACGTTCCTCGGGACGGCCGTTAGGACAAGGCGATGCCTGATGGATCCCCCGCCGACCTCGCTCGCGCCGTCGTCCAATTCTGGTGCGACGAGCTCACACAAGAACAGCATTGGAAGAAAGACGTGAGCGTGGACCGGCACATCGCCAAGCGGTTCGGCAGGATCCGTGAGGAGGTACTGCGAACGAAAGCCGCCGGCTGGCGCGACACGCCCGAAACCCTGGCCGCGGCGATCATTCTGTTGGACCAATTCAGCCGCAACATGTTCCGCGGTTCGGCCAAGGCGTTCGAGGCGGACTCTCTGGCCCTTGAGCTATGCAAGCTGGCGCTGGAGCGGGGCTGGGTGGACAAGGTGCCGAAGCCGCTGCCCAGCTTCATCCTGATGCCGTTGCAGCACAGCGAGAAGATGGAAGACCAGGAGCGGTCGGTCGCCGAATTCCAGCTACGCGATCCGTTCAATTACCGCTACGCCATCCTCCACCGCGACCAGATCAGGCGCTTCGGCCGCTTTCCTGGCCGCAACCGGGCGCTGGGCCGCGTCTCGACGCCCGAGGAGCGGGAGTTGATTGAGCGGGGCGAAACCTTCTGAACCTTGACCTTTGCGCCCCTCTCCCGTAGGGGCCGCCCCGTCTTAACGGACATGACATCGATGACGTCCTTCGGGACACGCTGGCCGGCGAGGTTTCGCCCGCCGGCGTCGTTTGCGTTGTAGGCATCGATTTGAGGAGTTTTGGATGTTCGACAGTCTGAGCGATCGCCTGGCCGGCGTATTCGACAAGCTCCGCGGCCGCGGCGCTTTGTCGGAGGACGACGTTCGCTCGGCGATGCGCGAGGTCCGCGTCGCGCTGCTGGAGGCCGATGTCGCGCTGCCGGTGGCCCGCGATTTCGTCGACAAGGTCACCGAGCGTGCGGTGGGCGCCGAAGTCATCCGTTCGGTCACGCCGGGCCAGATGGTCGTCAAGATCGTCAATGATGCTCTTGTGGAGATGCTGGGCAGTGAGACTGCCGAGCTCCACCTCGACGTCAATCCGCCTGCGGTGATCATGATGGTCGGCCTCCAGGGCTCGGGCAAGACGACCACCACCGCCAAGCTCGCCAAGCGCCTTGCCGAGCGCGAGCGCAAGAAGGTGCTGATGGCCTCGCTCGACGTCGCAAGGCCCGCGGCGCAGGAGCAGCTGGCCGTGCTCGGCCGCCAGACCAATGTCGACACGCTGCCGATCGTTGTCGGCCAGACCCCGGTGCAGATCGCCCAGCGCGCGCTGCAGTCGGCCAGGCTGCAGGGTTACGACATCCTGCTGCTCGACACCGCCGGCCGTCTCCACGTTGATGACCAGCTAATGGCCGAGATGAAGGCGGTCGCTGCCGCCTCCAATCCGGTGGAGACGCTGCTGGTGGTCGACAGCCTGACCGGCCAGGACGCGGTCAATGTCGCCAAGGGCTTTGCCGGCGAGGTCGACCTTTCCGGTGTGATCCTGACCCGGATGGACGGCGATGCCCGCGGCGGCGCCGCGCTTTCCATGCGTGCCGTCACCGGCAAGCCGATCAAGTTCGCCGGCACTGGTGAAGCGCTCGACGCGCTCGAGGCCTTCCATCCCAGCCGCGTCGCCGGCCGCATCCTCGGCATGGGCGACGTGGTGTCGCTCGTCGAGCGCGCCGCCGAGACCGTCAAGATCGAGGATGCCGAGAAGCTCGCCCGCAAGATGGAGAAGGGCAAGTTCGATCTCGACGACTTGCGGCTCCAGATCAGCCAGATGCAGCGCATGGGCGGGCTCGGCGCGCTGGCCAACATGCTGCCCGGCATGAAGGGCATGAAGGGCGCGGCCAATATCGACGAGAAGGCGCTGACTCGCCTCGAAGCGATGATGAGTTCGATGACCGCCAAGGAGCGGTCGCGGCCGGACATCATCAACGCCAAGCGCAAGATCCGCATC
>DASTVY010000090.1:0-6650 GCA_035758865.1 Sphingomicrobium sp.
GATCGGCCGATCGCGCGCATCTGGCTGGGCGCCGCCAACCGCAAAGGCCCCAACGTTTCGGCTGAGCTGTGCTGCCTCTCTGAGCGCGTTCCGGAACAATGCGAAGGCGGCCGGGCGCGAGCCGCCTGCGATGCCCGCCCCGCCCTCGCCCAGCTCGACGAACTGGAAGGCGCGCGGACGGACGATCGGGTCCATGTCGTCGCCGGTGTCGATGATCGCCCCCTGCCCGGCAAAAATATTTTTGGCCGCAACCGGGGCAACCACCGCCCGGGTCACTCCGTCGGCCCGGCTGACGGCGATGGTCGAGGCTTTGGGGTTCACGCCCGGCGTGACGTCGATCGCCGCGCTGAACGGGCTGCCGCCCGTCTCGGTATCGTCGGATCCGTCGGCGCCAAGGTCGACCTCGGCCAAACCAAGGCGTGAGAAGCCGGCGACAATGCCGGGAGTCACCCATTTGTTGGTCGCGTCAACAACTTCTGCGCCGGCCGGCACCGAGACTGACGGGCCGGCTGCGACTACGCGGCCGTTTCGAACGACGACCGTGCCGCCCTGGATCGGGTCCGATCCGTCGCCAAGCACCAGCGTTCCGTTGGTGATCGCAACCGTCTGGGCGGCAAGCGGCGAAGCGGCGGCGGCCAGCGCCGCGGCAATCATGGAAAGCCGCCTCACTTCACATCTCCTTCGCCCGGCTGGCCGAGTTCGAAGTCGCTCACCGGGCGCAGCTTGGGGTTCTCCGCATCGTAGAGCAGCGCACCGTCGATCCATACCTTGTCGGGGCGCGTATAGGCGCTGAACGGATTGCCGTTCCACAACACCACGTCCGCCATCTTGCCGGCCTTGAGGCTTCCGGTCTGCTCGAAGATGCCGAGCGACTTGGCCGGATTGCCCGACAGCCAGGTCCAGGCGGTTTCTTCGCTGATGTTGATTCCGGCGCGCTTGCCGGCAGCGATCGCCTTGGCCGCTTCCTGGTTCAACCGCTGGATGCCGTTGGGGTCGTCCGAATGGACGATCGCGCAGGCGCCCGCGTTGTGCACATAGGCAAGATTCTCGTTGATCGCGTCGTAAGACTCCATCTTGAAGCCGTACCAGTCAGCCCACAGCGCTCCGCAGATGCCGTTTTCCTTCAGCAAATCGGCGATCTTGTAAGCCTCGACGCCGTGCTGGAAGCTGGCGATCTTGTAGCCGAACTCCTTGGCGACATCGATCATGATCGCCATTTCGTCGGCGCGGTAGCAGTGATTGTGGACCAGGATCTTGCCCTGGAGAACGCCGCGCAGCGTATCCATCGCCAGGTCCTGGGCGGGGATTTCGCCGCCGGACTTCTCATATTTCGTCCACTTGCGGTCATATTCCTTGGCCTTGGCCCAGGTCTGCCGGACATAGGCGATGTTGCCCATTCGGGTCTGCGGCATCTGGTTCTTGGAGCCGTAGACGCGCTTCGGATTCTCGCCGCAGGCCATTTTGAGGCCATAGGGCGCGCCCGGGAATTTCATTCCCTGCATCGTGCGCGCCGGCACATTCTTGAGCGTGACCGACCGACCGCCGAACAAATTGGCCGACCCGGGGAGGATCTGCAGCGAAGTGATCCCGCCATTGGCGAGCGCCCGGGAAAAGCCCGGATCCTGCGGCCAGACGCTATGTTCCGCCCAGACTTCCGGCCTCGCCGGCGATGTTGCTTCATTGCCGTCGCTGAGCGATTGCGTTCCGGGCGACGGATAGTCGCCGAGATGGCTGTGGACGTCGATAATGCCGGGAGTCACATATTTGCCGGCGGCATCGATTACCGTCGCACCATCAGGGGCACCGAGATCGGCACCGCCGACCGCGCTGACCTTGCCGTCGACCAGCAGGACCGATCCATTGTCGATGCGCCCGCCCTCCCCGTCGAGGATCGTCGCGTTGCGGATCAGCGTCGGAACGCTCCCGGATGGATGATAGGTCGACGGATACGGGTTCTCGTTGATCCGGATCGCGCCCGGCTTCGGCTTCGGCTGAGCAGCACAGGCCGCCAGGCCCGCGACCGCAAATATTGCCGCCGCGAGCCTTGCTCCCCCCGACAGCCGCATCAGGCCTTCGCCTCTCCGCTGAGGTTGGCGCCGGCAGCCTGCGGTTCGCCGATCTCCCGGTCGCCCGCCAGGTCGCGGTCGTCGCGCAGCGTGTCCAGATGCATCATCTTCTTGATGAACGGCGACAGCGCCAGGACGATCACGCCGACGCCGACCGTAACCCAGCCGATCTTGTTGTAGATCACCAGCGTCGCATCCTTGGTCATTTCGCCGCTTTCGCCGCCGGTCGCCTCACCGATCTTGCCGGCGACGAAGTTGCCGACCGCCGTCATGTAGAACCAGGCGCCCATGATCAGCGAAGCCATGAACTTCGGAGCCAGCCGGTTCATGGCACTGAGCCCGACCGGCGACAGGCAAAGCTCGCCAGTCGTGTGCAGGAAGTAGATCAGGAAGACGAACAGCACCGGCGTCATCACCGAAGCGCCGACCGAATTGGCGCCCAGGACGAACACGAGGAAGCCCGCGCCGACCTGCAGGAGCGCGAGGCCGAACTTGGCCGGAGCCGAGGGCTCGAGCCCACGCTTGCCCAGGAACACCCACAGCCAGGCGAACACCGGGCCCAGCAGGATGATGTAAATCGGGTTGATCGACTGGAACAGCGACGCCGGCACGCCGGCACGATCGACGAAGCGGTCGGTGTAAAGATTGAGCGAACCGCCCGCCTGCTCGAACAAGCCCCAGAAGATGGGGTTCAGCGCAATCAGGAACAGGATTGCGAAGATCCGCTCGCGGGGCTGCTTGTCGAGCTTGAAGGCCTCGTAAAGGACGTAGCCAAGCAGCGCGAGGCCCGACACGATAAGCAGGTTCTGGATAACGTCCTGATACTGGATCAGCGCCCAGATCACTGCAATCGACGCGAGGCCGATGCCGTAGAGGACCGGATCGCTGACCCGGCTTCCTTCTGCACGTGCCGGCGGTTCGCCCGCACCCCTCAGCAGGCCCTTGCCCAGGATGAACACGGCCAGTCCAAGCAGCATGCCGACGCCGGCAGCGCCGAAGCCATATTTCCAGCCATAGGTCTCGCCGAGATAGCCGGCGAGGATCGTGCCGATCGCCGCACCGACGTTAATTCCGATGTAGAAGATGGTGTAGGCACCGTCGCGGCGCACGTCGGTCAGATTGTAGAGCTGGCCCACCATCACCGAAATATTGGCCTTCAGGAAGCCCGATCCGACGATGATGAACGACAGGGCCATCCAGAAAACGTTGATGGCCGGATCGGCCTGGCCGCCGGAACCTTCGACCGCCATCAGGAAGTGACCGCAAGTCAGCAGGATGGCACCGAACGCCACTGCTTTGCGCTGTCCCAGGTAACGATCGGCCAAATAGCCGCCCAGCACCGGCGTGATGTAAACCAGGCTGGTATAGGCGCCGTAGATGAGGTTGGATTTGCCGTCATCGAACAGCCAGTGCTTGGTCAGGTAGAAGATCAGCAGCGCCCGCATGCCGTAGTAGGAGAAGCGCTCCCACATTTCGGCGAAGAACAGCATGTAGAGGCCCTTGGGGTGGCCAAGCACCTCCTCCTTGCGGGACGCGGCGACGAAGGCGCCGCCGCCAAGCAACAGGATTAGGAAGCCCGCTGCAATTGCGGGAATGACGGTTTCGGGCGCCACGAGGCGATCTCCTCCAACTGGACGGCTCGCCTCGCGTCGGGCGTGCCTGATTATGGTTGGGCGGCAACCTAGCGACCAAAACGCTCTTGTGAAGCCGATTGTTGCCAACGGGTTGCGCGGTTAGACGCACAGCATGATTCTGAACGACCGCTCGTCCGCCCTTTCACTCCTCGAAACCCGCCGCTCCGGTAAGCCGCGGGACCTTGTCGCTCCGGGACCTTCCGGTGACGAGCTTGAACATATCCTGACCATTGCCATGCGGACTCCCGATCATGGCAAGATCGCTCCCTGGCGATTCGTGATTGTCGGCCCACATCAACGGACGCAGCTTGCGGACCTGCTCGCCCGCGCGCTGCCGGAATCCCACGACGAACCCACCCCGGCTCATCACGCCAAGGCGCTGGAATTCGCCCACCAGGCGCCGGTGATGATCGCGCTAATCTCGGCGCCCATCCAAGGCCACAAGATCCCGGTATGGGAACAGGAACTGAGCTGCGGCGCGGTGGCAATGAACCTGCTGCACGCCGCCAATGCGCTTGGTTATGTGGGCGGCTGGATCACAGGATGGCAGGCCTATTCGCCGCGGGTCACCCGGGCCTTCTGCAATGAAGGCGAGCGGATCGCTGGATTCATCTTCTTGGGCACTCCCGGCAACCCGCTTGAAGAGCGGCCCCGGCCTGCCCTCGCCGCTCATGTCAGCGAGTGGCGCCCGCCGGAAAATGATTGAATCCCATGCGCTTTGCTGTATTGTAACAGCATGACGCTACGCAATTCCCACGAAAAGCCCGTTTATGTCCGACTTCGCGAGGTGATTGCCGACGCAATCCTGGCCGGTCGATATGGCGACGGCGACCCGCTTCCCTCGGTCCGTGCGCTTGCCGCCGAGGAGGGCGCCAACCCGTTGACGGTGGCTAAGGCCTATCAGGGTTTCCAGGACGAAGGGCTGATCGTGGTCAAGCGCGGCGTCGGCATGTTCGTCGCCCCGGGCGCCGCTTCCCGCCTTCGCAGCAGCGAGCGCGAAACCTTCATCAAGAATGAGTGGCCCCAGATCCGGGATCGCATGTCGCGCCTTGGGATCGACCTCGCGGACCTGACCCAGAGGGCTTAAGCCAAAGCCTCCGCAGGAACTTCGTACAGCAGCGCCGCGCCGGCCTCGGCCGCGGCTCCCAGGCCCAGCGCCTCCGGGACGATCGTCGCCAGGAAGAAGTCCGCCGCCGCCTTGGTGCGATCATCGGCGCCTTCCGACTTGGACATCCGTTCGACCAGCCAACCGGCGACCATCACTGACGTCATGGTGAGGAACGGATAGCTGCCTGCCAGCCGGTCGTCCGCTGCAGATTCGCGAAGGGTCGCTGCCGCCACCTCCACCGCGTCGGTCAGCGCGATCAGCCGCGAATCCTGCACCTCCGCCTCGATGTCCGCGATCAGGCCGTCGAACGCGAGGCCTCCGTCGAGGCCGAGCTTGCGAGCGACCAGGTCCGCTGCCTGGATGCCGTTGGTTCCTTCGTAGATCGGCGCGATCCGGGCGTCGCGGAGATGCTGGGCCGCGCCCGTCTCCTCGATATAGCCCATTCCTCCATGGACCTGGATCCCGAGGCTCGCCACCTCGCAGCCGACGTCCGTGCCCCACGCCTTGGCCAAGGGAGTCAGCACTTCCGCGCGCATACCGGAGCCCGCGTCACCCCGGTTCGCGCGGTCGACCTGGCCGAAGGCGTAATAGACCAAGGCCCGGGCGCCCATGGTGAGCGCGCGCATCCTGAGAAGCATGCGCCGCACATCGGGATGCTCGGCGATTGGAACCGGCAAGCGATTGCGAAGGCCCTGCTTGCGCTCGAGCGCATAGGCAACAGCGCGCTGCGTCGCCCGTTCGGCAATCCCAACTCCCTGGAGGCCAACGTTCAGCCGGGCGTTGTTCATCATCGTGAACATGGCAGCCATCCCGCCCATTTCCGGGCCGACCAGCCAGCCGATCGCGCCTCCATGGTCGCCATAGCTCATGACACAGGTCGGCGACGCGTGGATGCCAAGCTTATGCTCGATGGACACGCAGCGAAGATCGTTCGCGGTGCCGTCGGGCAGGATCTTCGGAACCAGGAACAGCGAAATCCCGCGCGTGCCCTCCGGCGCTCCAGGAGTTCGCGCCAGGACCATGTGAATGATCTGCTCGCTGAGGTCATGCTCGCCATAGGTGATGAAGATCTTGGTGCCCCTGATCTTCCAGCTGCCGTCGCCGACCGGTTCCGCCCGCGTGCGGAGCGCGCCGACGTCGCTGCCTGCTGCCGGCTCGGTCAGGTTCATTGTCGCCGGCCATTCGCCGCTGACGATCTTCGGCAGATAATCGCGCTTCAGCTCGTCCGAGCCATGCCGCTCGATCGCTTCGATCGCGCCCATCGACAGCATCGGGCAGAGCGCGAAGCCGACGTTGGCCGCATTGAGATTGTCCATCAGCGCGGCCGACATGGAATGCGGCAGGCCCTGCCCGCCATGTTCCTCTGCCGCCGCGAGGGTCATCCAACCGCCCTCGACGAATGCCTGCCAGGCCGCCTTATATCCTTCCGGCATGGTGACCCTGCCATTGTCCCACCGCGCGCCGACCGCATCGCCGATCCGCGCAAGCGGTGCGAACTCGCCTTCCGCCAGCGCCGCGGCGCCTTCCAGTACCGCATCGACCATCTCCGCATCGGGCCCGCCGTCCAGCTCGCCGATGCCGACGACCGCGTTGAGCGTCAGGCGTTGGTCCGAAACCGGGGCGGTAAAGCTCATTGCGGGTCCCTTGATGATGAGGCGAAGGGGCTATAGCGGGCGGACCATGAGTGGGCCAGCCGAGACGCGCGTCATGCCGCTGAGCGATGAAGCCATCGCCGAGGCCGCGCGCCTGCTGCTGGCGGGCCAGCCCGTCGCCATCCCGACCGAGACGGTATACGGCCTCGCCGCCGACGCCACCAATGCCGAAGCGGTCGCGCGAATCTAT
>DASTVY010000097.1:0-11761 GCA_035758865.1 Sphingomicrobium sp.
ACGAGGTGATCGTCCACGTTCCCAAGAACCGGTCGATCGCCTATATGCTGGTGGAGATGCCGGCCTCGGGCTTCCCGATCGCGCTCGGCGTGATTTACGAAGATCCGGCGCCGACGTTCGACAGTGCGGTGGTCGAGCAGAACGAAGCTGCTTCCAAAGGGAAGAAAGCCGATCTCCAGGCGCTGGTCAGCAAGGGCCAGACCTGGATGGTCGAAAAGGAGCCGCGGGCCGAGTAATCGAACCGCTCAACAGGGAGGAATAGATGGCGAAAGCGACGACCAAGACGCCGAAGGCGAAGAAGAAAGTTGCCAAGGCGGTGAAGGCCGTCGCGAGAGCCGCTCCCAAGGTCGACAAGAAAAAGAAGGCTGGCGGGAGGACCAAGGGCGCTGCCGACGCGCTGTGGAAGCTGGCTGAGCACCCCATGGTCGCCGAGTTGCTGGCCATCGGCGCAACGGCGGCCGTCGCCGCCATTGCCGAAGGCGGCAAGGGCAAGAAAAAGACAGCTTCGAGCCGGGCAGTGAAGGAAGCCGGAAAAGCCGCCGCGGCAGCGATCGGAGCGCGCCTCATCAGCGAGTTCACTGAAGTCAAGGCGGCCAGGAAGGCTAAGTCCGCAAAAGCGTAAGCCGGGCGCGGCCGACGTCCCGCTCCGCATCAACTTCCCAGCCCTCGGGCGGCGCGACCGCGTCGCCGCGATGGGTTTCGATCGCCATCCAGCCGCCCGGTGCTAGCCAGCCGGCCTTGGCGGCCGCTCCGGCCGCTGCGGTGCCCGATCCCGGCTCATAGGGCGGGTCGGCGAAGATGAGGTCGAAGGCTTGGCCGGCTGGCAGGCTGTTGGCGGACGTGGCCCGGACCGAGATGCGGTTGGTTGCTCCCAGTGCAATGGCATTGAGCTCGATCGCCTTGATCGCCGCCCGGTCCGTCTCGACGAAGGTTGCATGGTCCGCACTGCGCGACAGGGCCTCGAACCCAAGCGCTCCGCTACCGGCGTAGAGATCGGCGACGCGGAGTCCTTCGAAACTGCCCAACCGGCTGGCGAGCATCGAGAAGAGTGTTTCTCTTATTCTATCGGCGGTGGGTCTGGTTTGGCGCCCGATTGGAGCCAGCAGCTTCCGTCCGCGCCATTCGCCGGCGACGATCCTCATTTCAAGGTCTGGCGAAAGCGGAACAGATCCTCGCGCTGGACCTCGCCGATGTCACCCGGCGACATTCCTTCCGCGGTGAACGGCCCATAGTGAGTGCGGATCAACCGCGACACCTGCAGCCCGAGATGGGCGAGGACCCGGCGCACCTCGCGGTTCTTGCCCTCGGTCAGCGACATTTCGATCCAGCAGTTGCGTCCGGTCCGGCGCTCGAGGTTGGCGTCGATTGAACCGTAGCGGAAGCCGTCGATCGTGACACCTTCCGCGAGCTCCTCGAGCTGGGCCTGGGTGACGTCGCCGAAGGCTCGGGCGCGATAACGGCGAACCACACCGGTCTTGGGCAATTCCAGCTGCCGCTTCAGTTCTCCGTCATTGGTCAGCAGCAGCAGCCCCTCGGTCATATAGTCGAGGCGCCCGACCGGCATCAGGCGAGGCAGACCCTTCGGCAGCTTGTCGTAAATCGTCGGCCGGCCCTTGGGATCACGGGCCGCGGTAAGCGCGCCTGCAGGCTTGTAGAACAGGAACAGCCGTGCCGCTCCGGCCGGCTTCACCGGCTGGCCGTCGACCGTCACGCCGTTCAGGCTTTCAAGCAGCGTCGCCGGCGTCGTCAGCTTCTCACCGTGGAGAGAGATCCGCCCTTCGGCGATCATCCGCTCGATGTCGCGGCGGGAAGCAACGCCGGCGCGGGCCAGCAGCTTGGCGATGCGCTGTGGGCCTTCCTCGCGGGCCGGACCGGGCTTGGGTCCGCGCGGTTTTGGCGCAGCTCCGCCAGGCCTGGGGCGGCCGCGCGGCACCGGTGCACGCTTCGTTCGTTGCGGAGGAGGTCTGTCTTTCATACGGAGTCGGAATGCTGTTCGGGAAGCGCAAGCGGATCGTCAATAGAATCCTCATCGTCGAGGATGAGCCACTGACTGCGTTCGACAACGAAAACCTGATCGGCGACGCGGGCTATGAAGTGGTCGCAACGCTCGATCGCTTCGGCGATGCCATCGATACCCTGGATCGCGAACCGGTGGATTTGATCCTGTGCGACGTGCGCCTGACCGGCGAACGCTCTGGAATAGACTTGGCGCGGGAAGCGCGAAGCCGCGGCGTTCCGGTCCTGTTCGTGACCGGCGCTGCGCCGGACAATGCCCATGAGCTGGTCGTCGGCGTGCTGATGAAACCCTACACGCATCGGACGATGAGGGCAGCGTTGAAGGCCGTCGACAGCTATTTGGCCGGCAAGAAGGCGCGACCGCCAAGCGGACTCACATTGTTTCCGAAAGCAGAGGTCTAAAGCGCCGCCGCGACCTTCCGGTGGAAGTCGGCGATTCCGTGCTCCAGCGTGCCGAGCACCACTTCATCGATCTCGCCTGACTCGAGCCCGCGATGGCAGAGCGCTGCGGCGCCGAAATCTTCCGTGCCGAAGGTCCCGCCGTCGAGCAGGTCCCAACTCCGCTGCCAATGGGCTTCGGCCTCATTGGTCGTCGGCTTTTCCGGGATCAGCATGAAATCTTCGATCAAGGTTCGACCAACGGCCTGCGGCATTCCGACCAAAAGATTGATGTAATCGGGGCTGACGATGATCACCGATGCCGGGAACAGCTGGTAGCTGTAGGTCACGGCCTTGCGCAGCTGGCCCCAGTCATCGCGGTCGATCTCGGCGAGATATGCCTCGCGGCCTACCGCCGCCCTTTGGTGCACGCCGATATAATCTGCAGTGGTGATGCCGTCGGCAAAAAAGGGCGCGATGGTCGCGGCGTGCAGCCGCTGAACGTGGTAGCTTTCCAGGAAGGCGTCGACGAACAGCTTCCAGTTGGCAGGCACATCGTGGGTCCGGCGCTTATACAAATAGAGATCGGCGAGCCCGAAGGCATCCAGATCCGGGCCGAGAGCGACGGCATCGCTGAAGTTGGCGGCATCGTCCTTGGCCCACCAGATCAGTCCCCCGGCCTCGACGCAGGGAAATTCGCGCAGGCCATGACTCGACTTGTCGAAGTCCGGGAAGCAGTCCGCGCGCGGCATGCCGGTCAGTTCGCCGTCCGGCTTATAGGCCCAGGCGTGATAGGGGCAGACGATCCGCTTGGCGGGGACTGGCTCGTGACTGTCGATCAGTCGAGTTCCGCGGTGGCGGCACACATTGGCGAACACATGCACCTTCCCGCGATCGTCGCGGGTCAGGATCAGCGGCGTTCCGTAGCCGTCATGAGCAACCGCCTGGCGCGTTTCGGGCAGCAATGCCGATGGGCCAAGCAGGTGCGGCACATGGTCGAAAATGGCCCGCTGCTCGGCCTCATAGCGGCCGGGATCGAGGTACACATTGGCCGACAGCGTTTCGATGCCCGTGCCCAGGGCCGCTTCGCCCCTTGCCAAGGCATCGGCGAGCGCGCGTTGGCCGGGCGTCGGGCGCCGTGGACTCCGAGGCATGTCCATGGATGGGAATCCTGCGCCTCATAGCGATCCGTTGCAAGGCCGAACCGACCTATTTTTCGGCACGAACCGCCCTTGATTTGCGCTTCCCCTACGGAATCTGGCTGCTAGGCTCGCAGCCAAATTCCAGCCGGGGGAGAGATGGCGTTGAGCGAGGCAGCAGCAATCCCGAGCGACGGCCAGCCCAGGGGCCTCTGGCAGGGCGTAAAGCCCTATTTCGAAAAGGCGCCGATCGCCGCCTTCTTCGTCGGCGTATCGTCCGGTTTTCCCTATGCGATGATCGGCGCGACGCTGACCACCAGGTTAGCGCAGGACGGCATTACCAAGTCGACCGTCACGACCTTCGCGCTGGCCTTTCTCGTTTACAATCTGAAATTCCTCTGGGCCTGGATTGTCGACGGCGTTCACTTGCCGATCCTCGGTAGGCTTGGGCAGCGGGTGTCTTGGCTGATCTTCTCTGGCTTGCTGGTGATGGCAGCTGTCGCCAATCTGGCGTTTCAGGATCCCTCAGCGCATATCTACCAAACCGCGATCGCCGCTGTGTTGGTCGGCGTTGCCGGCGCGACTTTCGACATCGTCATCGATGCCTATCGCATCGAACTATTGGAGCCGCGCCAGCTCGGCGTGGGCTCGGGCATGTCGCAATATGGCTGGCGGATCGGCTCGGTCGCGGCCGGCGCCCTGGCCCTGGTCCTGGCCGCGCGTGTCGGCTGGGAAATGGCCTATCTGGCCTGCGCAGCCTTCGCCCTGCCGGCAATGCTCACCGGCCTGATGGTCGGCGAGCCGAAGCGCCACAAGGAGCCCACCGCACGCAAGGGAATGAGTGAAGCGATTAACGCAATCTGGGGACCGTTTGCGGAGTTCTTCAGGCGGCAAGGAGCCATGCTCGTCCTCCTCTTCATCCTGCTTCACAAGATCGGCGACACCCTGGGCCAGTTGGTACTGCGACTGCTGCTAGACGACATGGCCTACACCAACGACGAGATCGCAATCTGGGACGTCGGGGTCGGCTTCTGGGCTTACCTCATCGGGATTTTCGTCGGGGGCATCCTCTATGCCCGTATCGGCATGAAGCGGTCGGTACTGATCAGCTTGATCCTGATGGGCGTATCGAACGCGACCTTCGCTTTCCTCGCTATGTCAGGCAAGACCAACATCGGCCTGGCGGGGTGCATCGGCTTCGAAAACTTCGCCAGCGGGATCGGCGGCGTCGTGGTCGTCGCCTACTTCTCGGCCTTGTGCAACTTGCAGTTCACCGCCTCCCAATATGCGCTGATCTCGGCTGCCGCGAGCGTCGTCGGACGCGTGCTGACCGGCACCACGGCCGGAGCGATCGTGGACTCGGTCGGGTTCGTCAATTTCTATTGGCTGACGACCGTCGCCGCGCTGCCGGGCATCATCCTCTTCTGGCTGATGATGCGTTCGGGCTTGGTCGATAGCTCGATCGGAACGGCGGGCGTCGAAGGCCAGGGCGATGCCCGCGCCGACGAGGGGGACGCTAGTCCGGCAGCGGCCCGTTAAGTGCCAGTAGTTCGCCGGCCAGGTAGAGCGAGCCGAACACCAGCACTCGCGCCGGCTTGCGCAATGCGGTCATGGCATCTGACAGGCTGACTTTTGCACGCGCCGGCAGGCCCATGCTTTCGGCCAGATGAGCAAGCTCCAGGGGCGTTCGGCATTCGTGGCCGTCGATCGGAAGCGTCAGCACTTCCGCGGCGATCCCTTTGAATGGGCGCAACGTCCCCGCAGCGTCCTTGCTCTGCAGGCTGGCGAACAGAAGCACCAGCGGCAAGCCGCCCGACCAATTCTTTTTGGCATAGTCGGCCACCAGTCGTGCGGCGCTCGGATTATGGCCGCCATCGACCCACAACTCGCTGCCCCTTGGCAGCATGTCGAACAGCGGTCCGCCGCGCAGCTGCTGAAGTCTGGCAGGCCAGTCCGCCCAGCCCATCGCGGCGGTAAAGGCCGACGTCGGTACGGCAATTTGCGATTGGTGCCTCAGCATCGCCACCGCCAGGGCGCCGTTCAACGCCTGGTGCTTCCCCGGCAGGCGCGGCAGCGGGAGATCCAACGTGCCATCTCGGTCACTGTAGTGCAGCTTGCCCGGGCGTACGATCGCTTCCCAATGAAGCCCCCGCGGCTCCCAAATGGCACCCGCGTTGAGGGCAATTTCGCCGATCCGCTCGGCAATTGGTTGCGGGTAAAGTTGTGTAACGAGCGGCACTCCGCGTTTCGCGATTCCGGCCTTTTCCGCGGCCACCTCACTCATTGTTGTGCCGAGGAATGACTGATGGTCGAGGCCGAGGCTGGCGATGCCGCAGACCAGCGGCTGCTCAATGACGTTGGTCGCGTCGAGCCTTCCGCCCAGCCCAACCTCCAGGATGCAGGCATCGGCCGGCGTTTCGCCAAAGGCCAGGAAGGCCACTGCCGTGTTCACTTCGAACAGGCTTGCGCCGATTTCGTCATTGGCGTCGAGCACACGGCTCATCAACTCAGCAAGATGGTCGTCCTCGATCAGTTTCCCGGCAATGCGGATGCGTTCATTGTAACGTACGAGGTGCGGACTGGTGAATGCGTGGACGCGCTTGCCGGCCGCTTCCAGTGCGGCACGGAGGAACGCGCAGGTCGATCCTTTGCCGTTGGTCCCGGCGACATGGAAGACGTTTTGAAGCTGCTGCTGTGGCTTGCCGAGCTTTTCAAGCAGTGCTGTGATCCGATCGAGGCCAAGTTGGTCGCGATCGGTATATTGGGTTGCCTGCCGGGCAATCAGTGTCGCTACTCGGGGATCCGACGAACGGATCACTTCCTTCATCAGGCGGCCTTTGCCTTTTCCTTTTGGGGCGCCAAGTAACCGATCAGCCGGCCGATGCGATCCTTCAGCGCATGGCGATGCACCACCATGTCGATCATGCCATGCTCGAGCAGATATTCGGCGCGCTGGAACCCTTCCGGCAGTTTTTCGCGGATTGTCTGCTCGATGACGCGCTGGCCGGCAAAGCCGATCAGCGCGCCGGGCTCGGCGATCTGGACATCGCCAAGCATGGCATAGCTTGCCGTCACCCCGCCCGTCGTCGGATCGGTCAGCACGACAATGTACGGTAGCCCGGCCTCGCGAAGCTGCGCCAGCGCGACGGTCGTCCGTGGCATCTGCATCAGGGAAAGAATGCCCTCCTGCATGCGGGCGCCTCCCGCGGCCGTGAAGAGGATGTAGGGGCAATTCTTGGCGATCGCCTTCTGGACGCCGGCCACGAAAGCGGCGCCGACGCCGACCCCCATCGAGCCGCCCATGAAGGCGAAGTCCTGGACGCCGACGACTGCCAAATGTCCTTCAATCTTGCCCAACGCATTGATCAGGGCGTCGCGCTCGCCAGTCGAGGTGCGGGCCGCCTTGATCCGGTCCGTATAGCGCTTCGTATCGCGGAACTTCAGCGGGTCCTCGCGAACTTCCGGACTGTCGAGG
Organism: Sphingomicrobium sp.; assembly: GCA_035758865.1. Taxonomy (GTDB): domain Bacteria; phylum Pseudomonadota; class Alphaproteobacteria; order Sphingomonadales; family Sphingomonadaceae; genus Sphingomicrobium. The sequence goes on from DASTVY010000097.1 coordinate 7,009, forward strand.
ACTTCATATTTGCGGCGGTCGAACAGGGCGTCGAAGCGCGCCGCCGGACCAATTCGGTCATGATGGTCGCAACGTGGGCAGACGAACTGATTGTCTTCCCATTCCTTGGTGAAGACCATCGACGCGCATTTCTTGCACTTGTGCCAAAGATTGTCGGCGCTTTGGCGCTTTGTCAGTGATTGAATGCCTTTGCGGACGCTGCTCAGCCAGCTCATCTTACCCTCATGAATTGCGGCGCGGGACGTAAGTCCGCTGCGCCCTGATGTCCACCTAAAGCGTGCCGGCGATCTCGCGGAGAGCGATGGCCGGATCGGCCGCGCCCGTTACCGGACGCCCGATGACCAGGATCGACGCGCCGGCATCGATCGCGCTTCGTGGAGTCATGACGCGCTTCTGGTCGCCGAGCTGGGAATTGGCGGGCCGTATGCCAGGAACCACAAAGAAGCCGTCCTTCCACTTCTTGCGAACCGCAGCGACCTCGTTCCCGGAACAAACGATGCCGTCCAGTCCGGCTTCCTTGGCTAGCGCTGCTAGCCGCTCCACTTGCGCCTGATTGTCTGCATTGACTCCAATTGAAGCCAAGTCATCGCCGTCGAGGCTGGTCAAAACGGTAACGGCAACGACCTTCGTCCCGGCTGGCGCGGCCGCCTTGGCGTCCTCCAGCATGGCGCGGCCGCCTGCAGCATGGACCGTAAGGACGGCTGGGGTAATCGGGGCCAGCGCCTGGATCGATTTGGCGACGGTGTTGGGAATATCGTGCAGCTTGAGGTCGAGAAAGATGGGCAGGCCGATCTCTGCCAGCTCCATCACGCCATGCCGGCCATTATGACAGAAAAATTCGAGGCCCAGCTTCAGGCCTCCCGCATGGCGCTTGACCGCGGCAGCTATGGCTCTCGCCCGTTCCATGTCGGGTGTGTCGATCGCGACATAGATTGGGCTGGTCATGCCGGCGCCCCATCGTCGGTCTCAACACCGGGCGAAGCCGCTACAGGTGCGACCGCCGGTCGCTCCGCCAGCGCCAGCTTTCGCTTCAGGGCCCAAATCCTTCCGCGCAGGATTATGTAGGTCGGCACGAACCCGATCAGGAAGCTCAGGAACAGCAGAAAGGGAAGCTTGATGTCGGCCTGAATATTGCCCCACAGGTTGAGCGTGACGTTGCTCCAATTTCGTGTGGCAAAGATCGCCAGCGAGACCGCGATCACCACCCAGAACAAGGTCCGCAAAAAGTTCATTCTCTCTCCCCGGCGCTGGCCGCTATTAAGCGAGTGCAGCCGCGCTGACCAGATGCCGTCATTCGCCGCTTGTGGGCATCGTCTTGGCGCAAGGAGATTCACAGGGAGTTGAGCGTTGATGCGGCATTCGGCACAGCAGTTGCTGGGGAGGTCGCGTAATCTGTTGGAACGTCAATTTAAGCTCGGGCTGGGCGCTTTCGCCCTCGCAATCGGCGCCATTGCCCTTGCTCAGCCGTTTGGCGGCTCCCGGAATTCCAGCGCCGATGCAACGCGCGCCGCGGCCAATGACCGTATCATCGCCCATCTCGCCACGGTCGAACCCGCCAGCCGCAGCCGAATTGATTATGCCAGGCTAGATGCGCGCCTAAAGCGGATGGTCGAAAAGCCGACGATGGTCGGAATGGCAGTCGGCATTGTCGAAAACGGCCGCATTACCTTCCTGTCCGGCTATGGCGAAACGCTTGAAGGGTCAGGCGAGAAAGTGACGCCCGAGACTGTATTCCGCTGGGCCTCGGTTTCGAAGGGCGTCGCTTCGACGATGGTTGCCAAGCTTGCAGAGGAAGGCCGGCTCCGTTTCGATCAGCCGGTCGCAGCCGTCGCGCCGTCCCTCCATCTTCCGGGACGGAATGAATTGAAGGCAACGGTCGGAGATGTTCTGAGCCACCGCCTTGGACTCTATCGCAACGCCTTCGACAACAAGCTTGAAGAGGGTCAGGACGTCACTTTCCTGCGCGGCACGCTGGCCACGTTGAACAGCATTTGCCCGCCGGGCACCTGTTGGAGCTATCAGAACGTCGCATATGACGCAGCGAGCGAGATGGTCGGCCGGGTCAGTGGCGTGCGCTACCAGGAAATGGTCGAACGCGACCTGTTCGATCCGCTTGGAATGAGCTCGGCCAGCTTGAATCTCGAAGGCCTGGTCCATGCCAACAGCTGGGCTAGGCCTCATTCCGTCGGCCGCCGTCCGCTTGAAGTGAATGACAATTATTACCGCGTGCCCGCTGCCGGCGGCGTCAACAGCAACATCAAGGACATGTCGCTGTGGATGTTGGCCCAAATGGGCGAAATGCCGCAGGTTCTGAGCCCGCAGCTGTTGGAGACGATCCACCAACCGCGTGTGAAGACGCCGGGAGAACGCGCGCGAATGCGCAAGTTCCTCGAGCGGCTCGGCGAGGCCCAGTACGGCTATGGCTGGCGCAGCTACGAATATGCTGGCCATCACATCATCGGCCATCGCGGAGGCGTCAGCGGCTACCGCTCGCTGATCCTGTTCGACCCCAATCTGAAGAGTGGCGTCGTCGCCCTGTGGAACAGCAACACGTCCCAGCCAGGGGGGCTGGAGTTCGAGGTAATGGACATGCTCTACGGCCTCGAATTCCGCGATTGGATGGAGCTCGACAAGCCGGGCCATCGCGCTCCCGATCCGGATGACATGGCGGCCCGCAAGGACCGTGGCCGGCGGGCCTGAGGGGACTCCGCATCCGGCTTGTTTCGTGATAATTGGACGGCTTGACGCGATTGCGGGTAACGGGCGGGCAACGCGCCAAGGCGATCGAAACATTTTCTCGCCCGGCGAGCGTAGGGGCAAGGCCGATGAGCGCCGAAACGGAGCGCGCCTTTCATCTGGAGCGGGCCGCGCAGTGCCGGATAATGGCCGCTGAAGCAGCGGATGCGGCGGTGCAGAAGCTCCATGAGCAATTGGCGGAGTTTCACGAAGCGGAAGCCAAGCGGCATTTAACCGAGCTGGCGGCCAACGAGGACCAGGATTGATCAGCTCTCCGGCGGCTTGTCTTGGGCAGCACGCCTGATGTCCTTGCGGTCTTGCTGGTGCGAAATGTGGCGTATCCCCATTCCCATTATTGACAGGACCATGCCCATAAGAACGGCGGGTGCCTGCCAAATTGGGTCGTTCGGGCCCGGCCAGGCGACGAGACCCAGGAAAATGACGCTAACCGACGAGATCAAGTAACCCAGCCCTTTGAGGTCCATCGGCACGCGCCTCCAGTGCAGATACGCATGGGCTCGGGAACTGTGCCATCCAAGCCTCGTTCAGCCGTCAACACCCCAGTGAAGGAGTATGGGATATGGCTGAATCCAAAGAGATGGATGCTGTCGCGCTGTTGAAGCGGGACCATCGCACGGTCGAGGACCTGTTTGCCCAGTTCGAAAAGGCCAGTGGCAATGGCCAAAAGCAGAAGCTCGCCGAACAGATCTGCCTGGAGTTGTCGGTCCATGCCAGCATCGAAGAGGAAATCTTCTACCCCGCCTGCGAGGGCAAGGTCGAAGAAGACCTGCTCAAGGAAGCATATGTCGAACATGACGGGGCCAAAGTACTGATCGCGGAAATCCTGGCCGGCGAGCCGAGCGATGAATTCTACGATAGCAAGGTCAAGGTACTTCAGGAGCAAATCGAGCATCACGTCGAAGAAGAGGAGAAGCGATTGGAAGGCCTCTTCTCTCAGGCGCGGAAGGCCGAGCTAGATATGGACGCTCTTGGTGCTGAGCTTGCGGCGCGAAAGGAACAGCTAACCGCAGAATATCGGGCCAGCGGAGTTCCCAAGCCACGGCTGAAGACGATGGAGGAAACCTCGGTCTGAAATTTTGACGCCCAGGCGGGTCGTTGTCTGAGGTTCATAATTGGCTGATTTCAGCGATTTTCCGAAACAAAATCGAACATACGGCGTTATTTTCACATGGTCGTGCCCAGCCGGCCGGACTCGACGTGTGCGCCTCCAGCGCATTCCGGCGTTTCGAGCGAGGTAGCAGGTGGCTGAGCGGGCGGGCGCGTGAGGAGAAAAGTCATGCGCAATATGATTGTTTTGATGACTGCGGGCAGCGCGGCCGCATTGGCGGCCTGTGCCATGGAGCCTGCGCCAGTGCGGCCGGCAACGGCTGCCGAAGCCGCGGCGGTTTGCGGTAGTTACGGCTATGTCGACGCCAATAATGACGGCTTCATCAGCGGCGACGAGTGGAACACGTATCGCACCAGCACTTACAGCTTCTGGGATACCGATCGCGACGGCCGGATCGATCGCGACGAGTTTGAACGCTGTTGGCGCGCAGGTGGGTTCTATCGCAGCGCTTACTATAACCCCGACTATTGGACCCATTATTGGACAGGGTTCGATGCCAACAATGACGGTTACCTGAGTGCCGACGAATATTGGTCGGCCAATGCCTGGTCGCGGATTGACGCCAACGGCAATGGCCGGATCGACGAGAACGAATGGGTCTGGTGGCCGATGTAACTGCCACTTGAGTTGCGTCGCATAACGGAGGCTTGGGCGGTATCCCGTCCAAGCCTTTCTTTTTGTGCGCACCTCTGCATGCTGGCCTCCGGGCGGAAAAAGGGGGGTCGAGAGTTGAGCGACGGCCAGGCCTAATCTTCGATGAGATCTCGATGCTCTGCCGAGACCAGGTCCTGCTCCTCCGGGTGTTTCCTCAGATAGGCGCGGAAGAAGGGGCAGATCGGAATCACTTTGAGGCCCCCTTCGCGTGCTGCGGCGAGGCCCGCCTTGATC
>DASTVY010000102.1:0-16904 GCA_035758865.1 Sphingomicrobium sp.
TCGGAAGCCAGAGTTCCGCAGTGGTGCCCTCGCCTACCTTGCTTCGGATGCGCAGGGCCCCTCCAGACTGGGCGGCCAGGCCATGGACCATCGACAGTCCCAATCCCGTGCCTTCCCCCTGCCCTTTGGTCGTGAAGAAAGGTTCAATGGCGCGTGTCAGGGTCGCCTCGTCCATGCCCACGCCAGTGTCGGATACTGAAAGTCTAATATAGCGTCCGGCAATGAGGCCCTCGTTGGCGACCGGGCCGATCTGCGCTTCATCCAGGCTCAAGCGGAGGTGGCCGCCGCCGCTCATCGCATCGCGCGAATTAACGGCGAGGTTGAGCAGGGCAAGTTCCAACTGGCCCGGATCGACGCGTGCCGGCGGAAGATCTGAAGCCATTTCCAGATGCACCGCGATGTGCGGACCGATGGTGCGCTGCATCAGGTCGTGCATCCCCTCGACCAAACCTTTTATATCGACGGTACGGAGTTCGAGGTGCTGGCGCCGGGCAAAGGAGAGAAGTCGCTGGACGAGGGTGGTGGCTCGCTCCGCGGCCTGCATCGCGCCCGAGATCAGTCGGATCGAGCGCTCATCGGACACATGTTGTCGACGCAGCATGTCGAGTGCGCCCACGATCGGGGTGAGCAGATTGTTGAAATCGTGAGCAACGCCGCCGGTCAGCTGTCCGAGCGTCTCGAGCTTGGCCATTTCGTGCATCCGCGCGGTCGCCTCGGACAAGCGTAGCTGGTCATGCAGCCGGTCGGTAACGTCATAGGCAAATTGGTAAGCGCCGACCTGCCTACCCTCTGCATCGTAGAGGACATTGAATTTCATCTCGTAGTAACGCTGGCCGCGAATGGGATCCTCGACTTCAGCAATCTCGGTAAACTCTTCGCCGTCCAGCGCGCGCTGCCACAGGGTGCGAGTCCTGGCTTGAAGTTCCGGCCGGTCCGCCAGCAGTTCCAGCTTGTTTTCGCCGACCGCCGGTCGCCGACCCAACAAAGCCTCGCTTTCGTCGATCGCCGCTCTGTTGATCGCCATGATGTTGAAGTCATGATCGATGACCTGAACGATGGCATCCGTCCCCTCGACCAGGTCGGCAAGCAGCTTCCGTTCGGCGAGTGCGTCAGTAATTCGTTGTTCGAGCGTTGCGTTCAGCTGCTGCAGCTGGATCTCGGCTTCGCGGCGGGCGGTGACGTCCTGGAACAGTACCGCGACCTGACGACGCTCGGGTGGTTCCAGCCGGAACGCCGCGAGCTCCAGGTAGCGGCTGGTCGCCTGCAATTCCCGCTCGAACCGGATGGCGACCCCGGTCTTCAGCACCTCGCCATAAAGTTCGACCCAACCGGCAGCTTCAGCCGGCACCATTTCCCGGACTCGCTGCCCGACGACGTCGGGGATGCCGGCATGGCGTTCATAGGCCGCATTCGCTTCGACATGGATGTAATCGCTTAATGGTCCGTCGGGGCCGTCGAGGAATTCGATGATGCAGAAGCCCTCGTCCATGGTCGTGAACAGGGTGCGATATTTGGACTCGCTCTCGCGTAGCCTGCGTTCGCTGAGTTCCAGTGCCGCGACATGTCGCTCCGCGTCATACTGCCGCCGCCGGCCCCGCAAGGCCGACCGGGCAAGGCTGACCAGCGTGGTCGGATGGAACGGGCGCTCGAGGAAGGTGACGTTGCCGAGAACCTCCAGATATCGCCCCGCAGCTGGATTGCGCTCGAGCCCGCCGCCGCGCTGTGTCAGCAAGACAAAGGGGAAATCTGACCAGTCGGGTTGCCGGCCGATCCACTCTGCCAGCGGGCGAAGGTCCGCACCGCCCAGCGCTTCTTCGGTCACCACTGCGAAACCGGCCCCGCTCTCGAGATGCACCACCAGTTCGCCGATGTCCTGGACGATTGACGCCCTGATGCCTGCCTCGGCCAGCATCGCGTGGGCGACGCTGGCGTCCCGTCCTTGCGGCGCAAGGATCAGGGCGTCCTCGGATAATCGTTGATCCACTAGGCTGCAGGCTTCAGCAGGTTGTGCGGCTCGTCCACCAGCTCGGGAACGCCGCGAAGCACGCCCTGGAAACCCATTAGCGGCTCGCCGAGGGTGATCCCACGCGTGTCGATCCGATATTCGCGGATCGTATCCTCATGCGCGCTGGTGCGCTTCTTGATCACCGACATGGCCCGCCGAACCCGGCCTAGCGCCTCGAAATAGCGCAGCAGGATGACGGTATCCGCCAGGTAGGTAACATCGACCGGCGCCTTCATGTCGCCGACCAGCCCATGCTGCGCCACTGTGAGGAAGGTCGAGCATCCCTGGCGGTTCAGATATTGCAGAAGCTCGTGCATGTGCAGGATCAGCGCCTGCTCTTCCGGCATCGCCGCCTGATAGCCGTTGAGGCTGTCGATCACGACCGTTTGCGCGTTATGTTCTTCCACGCAATGGCGAACCCGTTCGGACAATTCGCCCGGCGTCAGCTCCGCCGCGTCGATCTGCTCGATGAAAAGGTTGCCCGCATCGACCATGGCCTGGAGGTCAATTCCGAGGCCCTTGGCGCGCTCGAACAGCAAGCCCAGTTCCTCGTCGAACACGAACATGGCCGCGCGCTCGCCGCGGTTGACCGCGCCGATGATGAACGTCAGCGCCAGCAGCGACTTGCCCGTTCCAGCGGGGCCGAGGATGAGCAGGCTCGATCCACGCTCGATCCCTCCACCCAACAGCTGGTTGAGTTCCGCCGTCTCGGTTTGCAGCACTTCGCGCACGAACTCTTTGCGATGCTCGGCTGCCACGAGCCGCGGGAACACCCGCACACCGCCGGTGTCGATCACGAAATCGTGATATCCGCCGCGATATCGCTGGCCGCGATACTTCAGGACCCTCAACCGGCGCCGCTCTGCGCCATAAACGGGTGACAACTCCTCGAGCAGGATCACGCCGTGCGCCACGCTATGCATGGTGGCGTCACTGGCTTCGGTCGACATGTCCTCAAGCATCAGGACGGTGGCGTCACTTCGAGCGAAATAATGCTTCAGCGCCAATATCTGCCTGCGGTAGCGCAACGACGATTGCGCGAGCAGCCGGATTTCGGACAGGCTGTCCAGCACCACTCGCTTTGGCTTCACCTTCTCGAATGCCTCGAAGATGCGGCGCGTGGTCTCTCCCAGTTCGAGATCCGACGAATAGAGCAGGCTTTGCTGCTGTTCTTCGTCGAGCAGGCTTTCGGGCGGGACCAGTTCGAAGATGTCGATGCCGTCCAGCGACCAGCCGTGCGACGCTGCACCGGCCCTAAGCTCGTCCTCGGTCTCAGACAGCGTGATGTAGAGGCAGCTCTCGCCCGCAGCTGCGCCGGCGATGAGGAATTGCGTCGCGATGGTGGTCTTTCCGGTCCCGGGCTTGCCCTCGAGCAGGTAAAGCCGCCCCCGCGCCAGCCCGCCCTTGGTGATATCGTCCAGCCCCCCGACACCGAGGCTGGCCTTTTCGGTCAATTCACTCACTCAATGCTCCAAACTTGTGGCTCGGCAGAATCAAACGCCGATTTTCCCATTACGATCCCGAATCAATCACTGGTATCCGGCCACGGGTCCGATCCAACGGACCCAAGTTGACCCTAAGTCACCGTGCGCCGTCGGCTGAGGGCCTATCAACGGCAAAGCCTCTTTCCGCCTCCGGTAATTGTCCAGAAAAACTCCTTCCGTTAAGGCTGAGATCATCCCGTCCGTGCGAAAGCCATGGGCACATGGCGAAGGAATGCTTCATGTCGGGCAAAAACCTGGCTCTGCTTTTGGCTCTTGTCCTCGCCGCAATCCCCGTCGCTGCCGCAGCACAGAGCCTGGACAGCAGCTCGCAGGACCCGATCCATCAAGACGGCATCAGCCAGGGCCGCAGCGAAACCGGCGGCCAATCCTACGGAGATCGCAATCGAGGCGGGCGGAGCGGATTTTATAGCTTCCCGCGCCACCGCTCCGTCGGCGATGGCAGCGGCGGCGGCGTAGATCGTCGTCTGGCCTCAAGGGGCAGCGCAGGCACCTCGCCCTATTGCGACGACTGCCACGGGTCGGCCTATTACGGCCGCAACTATGGCGCGCCCTATTTCGGCGGCGGCTATTATGACGAGGGCGTCTATTATCGAGAGCGAAGGGATCGCTGAGCCACCGAGCATAGCGAAGCGATCGCACTGCGATCGTTAGCTATATCGAAGCGATGGCGAAGCTCGGACGGCCTGCCGCGCAGCGGACAGGACCGACGTCACGGATTCACTCCCGTAACGGACTAGTACCCCATCAACGCCAAGACTTCCTTACGCGACCTGTCGTCTTCCCGAAAAACACCCATGATGCGGCTGGTCGTCATCATCACGCCCGGAGTCTGCACGCCGCGCGCGGTCATGCAGGCGTGGGTTGCTTCGATCACCACCGCCACCCCCTTCGGCTGGAGATGCTCGCAGATGCAGTCGGCGACTTGTGCAGTAAGTCGCTCCTGGACTTGCAGGCGCCGGGCATAGCCGTGAAGGACGCGGGCCAACTTGCTGATCCCGACCACTTTATCGCGGGGGAGATATGCGATTGACGCTTTTCCGATGATCGGCGCCATGTGATGCTCGCAATGGCTTTGGAACGGGATGTCCTTCAGTAGCACGATCTCGTCATAGCCGCCGACCTCGTGGAAGGTTCGCTTCAAGTGATGCGCCGGGTCCTCGGCATAGCCGCGGGCATATTCGCGCCAGGCCCTCGCCACCCGCTTCGGCGTATCGAGCAGCCCCTCGCGCTCCGGGTCGTCTCCGGCCCAGCGGATCAGGGTCTTGACTGCCTCCTCGACTTCCTTCGGCACCGCCACCTTGGGCGCGCCGCTGACCAGGTCGCCGTCTTCCGGGCTGCAGCCCATGCCAGAGCTCATCGCTTCAATTCCTCGGCTATGTCGTCCGCCACGCGGGCCACTTGCCCCCTGATATCAGGGACGGCGGTGATTTCCCAAAAGGCGCCCCTGGTGAGAGGCCCGAGCGCCCAAGCCCGCTTCGCCCCCGCAATCCGCGACTTGCCGTCCACTTCCAGGCCGAGGTCGAGCGAATCCGGTCTGGCATGACCGCCCTCGAATAGCCTGTTCAGCAGCGGATCCTCGCTCTCGGAGATCGACCCAAGTGGTCCTGTGCAGTTGACCGCCAGAGAGAAATTGACGGACTTCGAATCCTGCATTCCGCGACGCTGAATGGCGACGGACAGGCGGCCATTCTCCTCGTTCATTGCCTTGACCCGTCCGGCGATGATGTGGAGCCGCCCTTCCTGAACGAGATGCTTGATCCGGCCGGCCACTTCCGGCGCGATGCGGTGGCGGTGAACGTCCCACCACGGCCTGGCGTGGCGCAGGAAGCGCAGCCGGTCGGCATGGGTGAGCGCCTGCCAGATTTGGTGGGTGTAGGGACGGATGCTGTCGACCGCGGCGCGCCAGCCCACGCGGGCGCTCTGATTCCGCAGCCACTTCCACAGCTGCTTCAGCGATCCCCGCGGCACCTCCTCGATCTTAATCGGCGCCGGGTCATGGTCGGCATGAGACCTGGGGGCGAGCCCTCGTCGCGACAGGGCGCAGATCCGGCCGCGGTGTCCCGCCTCGTCCAAGCTCAGCACCACGTCGACCATGGTGAGGCCCGTTCCGATCAGCAACACGTCGCTGTTGGTCGCCGCAGCACGTTCGACCGCGGTGCGCCCCGCGTCGCTCCACGGGTCGTTGACGAACAGGGTGTCCGAGATGCACTCGGCGGCTTCGGGCGGCTCCGGCGCTTGGTTACCGTGCGCGACCACCAGTGCGCTCGCCTTGAGGCTGGATCCGTCACCAAGCTCCACGGTCCAGCCGCTGTCGCTTGGCTTCGCCGACTGCGCGTCTGCCTTGACGACCGTCACCTGACCGCTCGCCTCCGCTTCATGCAATATGGCATTCAGATATTCGCCGTAGCGCCTCCGCGGGACGAAATCGTCAGGCTGATATCCTTCTGCCTCGACCGTCTTGGCGAAATGTTCTGGCTGGTCGGCCCAGGCGCCCATCTTCGCCGCGACAACGTTGAGCAGATGCGCATCCTCCGGCGTCGAGTAGGCGGTCCCGCGGCCTTCGCGTCCGCTACGCTCGACCAGCACCGCCTTGATGCCCCGCCGGGCCAGCTCGGCCGCCAGCATCGTCCCGGAATAGCCGCCGCCAACAATGACAACGCCGGCGGGCTCGATGTCACGCGCCATAAAGGTCAAATCTCATAATCGGGCCAGGCATTGGGGTTGGCCGCACCCGCCTTGCGCCTCACCATATGGTCGTGAAGGCTCATCACGGTCTTGCCCGCGGTTTCGGTGAACAGGGCGGGAACCGCCGCGTGAACCATGCAGGCCAGTCCCGCGCCAACCATCCGCGCCCCGATCACGACCGCTCCGGCGCCATGCTCGGCCCAGCTCATGCCCAGTGATTTGGGATGGTCCTGAAACAGATGCGCGAGCATTTTTCCCTCTCGTTTCAAACAGTTCTGGTGGCCCCGACAGGACTCGAACCTGTGACCTTCGGTTTAGGAAACCGCTGCTCTATCCTGCTGAGCTACGGAGCCATCCCTGACGCCCCTTAGGAAAGCTGCCGGGCTTAATCAATTCGCCACCGGGCCTATCGGCCGCCGGTGCTGGTGAACCGGGATGCGTGCCCTGACGTCGGCGATGCGTGCGAGTTCCAGTTCGGCGAAGGCCAGGCCCGGCTCTCCTCCCATCTCCACCACCAGCTCGCCCCACGGGTCGGCGACCAGCGAGTGGCCATATGTTTCTCGTCCATCCTCGTGACGACCGGCCTGGGCCGCCGCGACGATGAACAACTCCGCCTCGATCGCCCTCGCTCGCATCAGCACCTGCCAATGCGCCCGGCCTGTCGGAACGGTGAAGGCGGCGGGCACGGCGATCACATCGGCCCCTGCCTCGCTCAAGCGCTGGAAGAGTTCCGGGAACCGCAAATCGTAACAGATGGTGAGGCCGAGCTTCCCGACTGGCGTGTCGGGCACGATCACGGCGGATTTGCCTCCCTCGTACATCGCCGACTCCCGCCAGCTCTCGCCGGTCGGCAGGTCGACGTCGAACAGGTGGATCTTGTCGTAACGGGCGCGGATGTCGCCCTGGTCGTCGATCACGAAGCCGCGATTGACCAGCTTATCCCCCAAGCCCCGCAAGGCGAGCGACCCCAGGTGGACCCAGATCCCGTTCTTCGCCGCAGCCTCGCGAACCGCCGCAAGCACGCCATCCTCGGCTTCCACCCGGGCGTTGCTCAGCGCCCGCTCCCGGTCACGGTCCAGCATCCCCGACATCTCCGGGGTGAAGAGCATCCTGGCACCGCCGGCGGCCGCCTCTTCCACCGCCGAAACCAGCCGCTCCGCATTGGCCGCTGGGTCGATCCCGCTCTGCGCTTGGAACAGGGCGATGCGCGTGGCGGTCATGCGGCCAGCAGCTCGTCGAGCTTGCCCTGCTGCTCCAGCCACATCAGCTCGTCACAGCCGCCGACATGCCGTCCGTTGATGAAGATCTGCGGGACGGTCATCTGCCCCCCTGCGCGCTCGATCATCTCGGCCTTCTTCGGGCCGCCGAAATCCACCGGATACTCGTTGAATTCGACCCTTTTCATCTCGAGCAGCCGCTTAGCCCGAGTGCAATAGCCGCACATCAACTTGGTATAGATCTCCACCTGGGCCAACTTGGCCTCCTGCAATCCCGATTCGTCAAAGGCTTAACGCATCAATTGCGCGGGGCGAACCACCCTTGCCCAGCAAATCAGCTCGACCCGGGTCGCTCCGGCGCGCCGAAGCGCCCGCGCACATGCCTCGGCGGTGCTGCCACTTGTCAATACATCGTCGATCAACAAGACGGTCTTGCCGGCGAGGATTGTGCGGTCCTCCACCCGGAAGGCACCGGATACCGTCCTGCGGCGCTGGCTATGGCTCAGGCCCTTAAGAGGCTTGGTCCTCTTTACTCGCCGCAACGCGCCCTGTTCGGCGGGCAAACGCCATATCTTTCCAAGCTCGCGGGCAACCAAGCCGGACTGGTTGAACCCCCGGCCCCACAGCCTCCAGCGATGAAGCGGCACCGGTATGAGCACCGCCTCCTCGCCCCAGCCATCCCTCAGCGGCGCCATGTAGCGGGCCATCGTCCGGGCCAGGGCAACCTTGCGTCCATATTTCAGGCGCAAGGCGATGGACCGAGGCAATTCGTCATAGGCCACCGCAGCCCGCATCCGGTCCAGCTTCGGCGGATCGGCCAGGCAGCGTCCGCAGGTTTCGGCCTCCGTTCCGGCCAGCGGTAGGCCGCAGCGCTGGCAGCCGTCATTGCCGAGCCATTCCATGCGTCCCCAGCATTCGGGACAAAAGGCACCAACTTCCTCGATTACCTCGCCGCAGCCGGCGCAGCGGGGCGGAAGCGCATAGTCGAGAACCGCGCGCCCAACCGAACGAAGTGGATTGAATATCGGGCTCGCCATTGCCCACTTGTTGCTTGGGCCAAGCCGACGCACAAGCGCCCGCGTGACCCGCGACCTGTTCGACCGCCATCTAAGGGCCCTCCGCCGCGACCGGGCCGCGCGTATCGGGCCCGAGATGGTCCTTTACGATCGTGCATTCCAGGACTGCCTTGAACGCCTGCGGGACATACACCGGCGTTTCGGCCGAGCGCTTCTGATCGGCTGCCCCACACCCGAATGGCCGGAACAGCTTCGCGGGATCGTGGACTCGATCGATGTTGTCGATCCAGGATCGGATTTCTCGCACGCCGCCGCGGGCATCCAGGTCGAGGAAGACCGCCACGACTTTGGCGAAGACCGCTATGACCTTTGCGTCGCCATCGGCACGCTGGACACGGTCAACGACCTTCCCCTGGCGCTCCAGCTGATAAAGCGGTCGCTTCGCAAGGATGCGCCGTTCATCGGTGCAATTGCCGGCGGCAACAGCCTCGCGACCTTGAGGGCGAGCCTGATCGAGGCGGGCCGGGCATCGGGCCGGATCGTCGGGCGCTCGCACCCCCGGATCGACCCATCGTCATTAGCTCAGCTGCTGACGTCTGCGGGCTTCGCCATGCCGGTGGTCGATGTGGACCGCGTCACGCTCCGATATCCCGACCTGTGGGGCCTGATTCGAGACCTCAGGTCGATGGGGGCGACGTCTGTGTTGAACCAACGCCCGCCGGCCTTTACGAAATCGGAAACTTTTGAACTGACAAGGGCCTTTTCGGGCGCTCAAGCGGATGACCGAACCGAAGAAATCGTGGAAATTCTCCATTTTCTCGGTTGGAGCCAATAATCGAGGCAAGCGGTTAATTAACCTCGTTACGCCAATGAATTCTTAATCACCTCGGCGGTAAATCGGGACTGTGGACCAGGACCAGAGGAGGGTGGCGTGCTCGCTATCCGAACGATACGTCGACTGCGCTCGGACAAGCGCGGCGCGACAGCAATTGAATATGGGTTGATTGTCGCACTCATCGCCGTTGCCGCCATTGGCGGCATGAGCTCGCTTGGCGGCGGCTCGAACGGCATGTGGGGCAAGCTCGACAATAAAGTCGCGGACTCGATGAACTAGGATTGAGCTCCGCGACGCTGCCCATAGATCACTAGCTTGACCTTTTGGCCCGGCACGACCGGGCTATTGGCGTTCAATCCATTGATCGCAAGGAACCGGTCGAGCTGGAAATCGCGATAGGCCATCCGGCTTGCCAGTCCCTGGATCGTATCGCCCGGTCGCACCGTCACGACATTGATGACCTTTGGCCTGATGGACGCCGCTTCGGCCGGCGAAATCCGGCGTAGCGAGTTGAACATCGATGCGAACGGCTGCAGGCCATATCCGCCGCGTGTCAGGGTCACGAAGTGGTAGATGGTGTCCCTGTCCCATTGATAGGCAAACACCCCTACGTCGACCGCGCCCGATTGGCTGTTTGCCCGGGCAGTGACATAGCTGGCCGGAATTCCATTCACCTGGGTCCGCTGGATCGGACCCATCTGCAGTTGGACCCGCCCTTTGGTGAGCTCCTGCAGCACTTCATAGATGTAATTGTCGATGTTGCCGGTATAGCGGCCACCCGAAAACTGCGCCTGGGCGCCTGATCCCTGGATGGTCACTGCCCGGGTGCCGTTCTGCATCAAATAGCCGGTAGGCACGATGAACTGCATGCCGAGGTCGGGATGGGTGAAGCTGGTCCCGTCGATCACTCCCTGCGCCGGATCGTCGTCGACCATCGCTCCTTGCAGCTGGGCCAGATAAGCGTCGCGATTGCGAAGGCCTTGCCCGGCGCGGCCGGTCTGGCGAACAAGTTGGCTTGCCTGCGCCATGCGGTTCTCGCTCAGCGGGTGGGTGCTTGCCCATTCCGGCGTCGAGCGGCCGCGATCACCCTGCAACCGGGCCTCAAGCGCAGCCGAGCGGGTCAGCTGGGCAAGCATCGTGGTGCTTGCATTGGGATCGTAACCGGCCGCAGTGAGATAGCGGATTCCCAGTACATCCGCCTGATATTCCTGGTCGCGGCTGAAGCTCAAAAGGCGCATCTTGGAAAATTGCTGGGCGCCCTGAGAAATTAGCCCACCGAAAGCATTGTTCCCGACGACGGCGCCAAGCACCGATCCCAGCACACCCCAGATGGCGCTGCTTTGCTGGGCCGATTTGCGTTGTTTGTGGTGGTTGGCGGCGATGTGGCCCGTTTCGTGGCCGACCACGAAGGCCAGCTCGGCCTCATCATTGATGATGCCCATCAGCTGACGGGTCAGGTAGACATAGCCACCCGGCACGGCGAACGCGTTTTCCACCGCGCTGTTGAGCGTCGTGAAGTGATACACTTGCCCGGCGTTGGCCGTTCCCGAAAAGGCCGCGACCCTTCGGCCGACACCCTCGACATAAGCGGCGCGCGGACCGGTTAGGGCGCCACCGAACTCCGCCACGATTTCGGGGTGCTGACGGGCCGCTTCCTGAACGTCGCGCTGGTTGAGATAGTTGGGCTGCTGTGGCTGGGCCTGCGCCAATGAAAGCGTCGGCAAGGCCAGCACCGAGGTCGCCGCGACCAAGATAAGCGGGGTACGCATAACCAACTCCATCGCCTATTCCAGTTTTCGCCAGAATGAACGGCGGGCGGGAAGGGATGGTTCCGTAACGATTGCCCGTTCGGGCTAGCCGATGGCGAGGAACTTGGCCCTGCGCTGGTCGAGCAATTGCTCCCGGCCTAGCTTCGCTAAGCCATCCAGCTCTTCCAGGATTGCGGCCTTCAAATTGCCCATGGCTTCTTCGGGATCTCGATGAGCGCCGCCAAGCGGCTCGTCTACTACCCGGTCGACCACGCCGAGAGCCTGCAGGTCGCCGGCCGTCACGCGCATCGCTTCGGCGGCGTCAGCCGCCTTGTCCGCGGTCCGCCATAGGATGGACGCGCAACCTTCGGGCGAAATGACGGAATAGACGGCATGCTCGAACATCAGCACCCGGTTGGCGGCCGCGATCGCGACTGCACCGCCCGAGCCGCCTTCGCCTACCACTGCGGCGATCATGGGAACGCCAAGCTCCAGGCATTGCTCGGTCGAACGGGCGATGGCTTCGGCCTGGCCGCGTTCTTCCGCCTGGACTCCGGGAAACGCACCCGAGGTATCGACCAGCGAGATTACCGGCAAACCAAACCGGTCGGCGAGTTGCATCAACCGGATTGCCTTCCGGTAACCCTCCGGCTTGGCCATTCCGAAATTATGCTTCAGGCGGCTTGCGGTATCGTCGCCCTTTTCATGGCCGATCAGCATGACCCGCCGTCCTTCGATCATGGCCAGTCCGCCGATGATGGCCGGATCGTCGGCAAATGCACGATCTCCGGCCAGGGGCATGAAGTCCTCGGCAAGGGCCGCAACATAATGCTTGAAATGCGGACGCTCCGGGTGCCGCGCGACCTGCGTCTTCTGCCAGGGCGTCAGCTTGGCATAGGTTTCCTTGAGCAGCTTGGCCGATTTCGCCTCCAGCCGCGCGACCTCCGGCTCGATGTCGATGTCGCCGGCGTTCGCCGTGTCGCGAAGCTCGGTGATCCGCTGGTCGAGCGCGGCGATCGGCTTTTCGAAATCGAGGTAGGTCAGCATTGCGGCGCGGCGTAAGCGGCGGCGCTGCTCACGTCAACGCCAAGGGTCAGCCCATCCCGGTTGCGAGCGGATGGCGGCTGTTAACCAGCTCGACCAGTCTGGCTGCGTCAACGTGGGTATAGATTTGCGTTGTCGCAATGTCGGCATGGCCGAGCAGCGACTGGAGTACGCGCAGGTCCGCACCGCCTGCCAACAGGTGCGTCGCGAAGGCATGTCTCAGCACGTGCGGGCTCGCCCGCTCGGGCGCGATCCCGGCCAGTCCGGCCATGCTTCGAACGAGCTGGAACAGGCGGACGCGGCTGAGATGGGATTTACCGCTCGGAAACAGCCACGGACTGTCGCCGGGCACGTTCGGAAGCCATTTCTGGACTGCCTCGGCGGCGCGCTCGGAAACCGGAACCAGCCGTTCCTTATCGCCCTTGCCGCGAAGCATCAGGAATGGCTGCCCGGGCCGCACCGCTCGTCTCGGAAGGGATACCAGCTCCGTGGCCCGCAAACCCGAGCCGTAAAGCAGTTCTAGGAGCGCGAGGTTGCGCAGTGCCAGCGGCTGGGCGCTTGCGGCCCGTTCCTCCACTGCCGCGAACATCGCTTCCACCTCGTTGGTGTCCAAGATGCGGGGAAGCGGCCGTTGCAGCTTCGGTCGCGGAAGGGTCGAAGACGGGTCGTCGATGCGGATGCCTTCGTCGAACAGGAACCCGTAAAAGCGCCGCAAAGCAGCCGACCGCCGGGCGACCGTCGAGGAAGCGAGTGCGGCCCATGCCTCGCCCAGCTTTCCCAGTTCAGCCGGCCCGGCATGTTCGAGCGATCCAACCGTTTCCGCCGTGGCTTCAAGGTCGCGGCGATAGGCAAGCAACGTATTGCGGGACGCGCCCACCTCGGCTGCCATCATGTCGCAGAAGCGGTCGACCAGCGCGCGGTCCTCCGGCCTCACGTTCTCGCCAAGGCCTCCGCCAGGATCATCCGTGCCAGATACTCCTGGCCGGTTCTGCGCAGTGCCGTCACTGCGTGGTACAGGTAAACGCCGCGGATATTCTCAAACTGGCTGCCCTGAAGCGCGCTTGCCGTCAGCAGGAGGACGGTCCCTGCCTGCCTGCGCCGCATCGCCCCATCGATCATTCGAGTCCAACCGGTCTCGGCGCCCAGCCCAAGCTTGTATTCCCGGTTCAGCTGCCCCGCCGCGGAGCCACTGATCCTGCCGAGACCTGCCAGGCCGGCAACGAGGATCGCCGTGCGATGCTTATCCTCGCTTTCGTCACGATCGGCGAATTCCTCGATCCGCCCCGTGTCG
The DNA here is from genome assembly GCA_035758865.1 of Sphingomicrobium sp. GTDB lineage: Bacteria > Pseudomonadota > Alphaproteobacteria > Sphingomonadales > Sphingomonadaceae > Sphingomicrobium. The sequence continues at coordinate 13,347 of DASTVY010000102.1, forward strand.
ATGCCCGGCGTTGAACCATCCGGCGCTCCCGCGGCCAACATTGACCAGACCTTGTCGGCGGGCTCGTCGTCCATTTCTGCGACCACCCTCGTCCACCGCGCCGCCTCGCGGTCGAAACCTCCCGCCAGCAGCGATGCGACGATATCCGGAGCGTCCGATTGCAAGTCGGCGCTTACCGGGACCCGGCGGGCGGCGCGCGACAGCAGGACCTGGGTCGCCAGGCGATCCCGGCCGGCCTCGGAATTGCCCCAGATCGTGCGCATCGCCGACAGGCGCGCGTCCAGGTCCGTTCCGACATAAGCCAGCCGAAGCTGCCACGCCTCGGTTTCGCCCAGCGCATCGGGATCGGTTGCGTCGAATGCGCTGGAATAAAGATCCATTAGGCTCTGGCTGGAAAAGACTCCCAGAGCCGCTGCGGTTCGCGCCATCGGAAGCCGCTGTGTCGCCGGAAACATCGGCGACCTCGCCAGCCAGGCCTGAGTTTGAACGCTGGCGGAATTGATGAGCCGCTCAGGCGGCATCATGCCGGTCGCGGTTGCCAGCCCGAAACGCCAGCTATTGAGGTCCTCGACGGGATCCCATTCGATCGTCACTGCGCGCGACGTTTCGGCTGCCGCTCCGACGACCTTGTCGGCAAGCGCAATATCGATCGGGCTAACCCGCCCGCGCCTGCGCGCCGCCTCGATATCCGCGGCGGCTCGTTCCGACTCCCCGGACAGGGACGCGCAAATTGCCGTCACCAGCGGAGCGACCCGCGGTTCGACCTTGGAAAGGCCCGGCTCGATCGGGCAGAGTGCCGCAGGGTCGCTGTTCGCCAGGGCCGACTGAAGCGCGATCTGGCGCATTTTCGGAGTGAACCGGTCCGTATCGACGCTCGCGATGAGCAAGCGGCTACCATCCGCTTCGCCCATCCTCAGGAGCAGCCACGCCCGCTCGGCGGCCCAATCGGCCGGATGCACGTCGAGCGGACCCGGGGCCTTGGCAAGAAGTAGGTTGCGAAGCCCGATATGGGCCCAGCGCGAGGCGAGCGGCGTATCCATCCGCCGCATCAATATTTGCATCGACTTGCCGCTGGCCGCGCCCCAGGGCCTGTCTCCGAATCCGAGTGCGACGGGGTCGAGCGTTCCGGCAAGCCGCGGATCACGCCTTACCTCAGCCGGATATTCGACCTGCGGCACCGGTTCGGCCTTCGTCATTTCCTCGAGCGCTTCGATCAGGTCCACGACTTGAACGCCGCCGCCTTCAGCCGATGGCTGCTGCTGGGGTCGGGTCGTTTCCCGTGGCTGGCTCTCATTGGCTACTGGCTGGGGAGCTGGCGTGGGCTCGCCGAAGTCGGGCGGAAGGAGCGATTCGGGTCGATCCTGCGCAAGCGCTGGTAGCGCCAGCGCACCAACAAGGGCGACTCCGCCGATCAGGACTTGTTTAGTTCGCGGCAGCATTTGCAGTGACGTCGGACTCGATTGTTTGAACAGGCACTTCGTCCGCGCTTTGTGACAAGAAGTAGATGCCCGCAACCAGCAGGAGGATGATCAAGAGAAGGAAAATCAGGCCTCGGGGCATGGCTACTCCGCATAACGCTTGGGTTGGAGAAAGGCTTTTGCCCGACCTTGAGCCTCTATGTATAGCCCCGCCCAAAGGGAAACCGCGACAAAGTGCAAAAGCTGTCTGATATTCTTGACCGGCCGATCGTTCTCGTCGGCCTGATGGGTGCGGGGAAGTCCACCGTCGGCCGTCGCCTGGCAAAGCGGCTTGGCCTTCCCTTCGTCGACAGCGACGTGGCGATCGAGGAGGCTTCGGGGTCGTCGACCGCCGAATTGTTCGAACGCTACGGTGAAACCGACTTCCGCGACGGCGAACGCCGCCTGGTCGCGAGGCTGGTTGAGGGTGAGGTGCGCGTCATTGCTACCGGCGGCGGGGCTTTCATCGACCCTCGAACGCGAGATTTGCTCAACGAGCGGGCGATTACCGTCTGGCTTGACGCTCCGATCGATGTTCTCGCCGAAAGAACGGGCCGCCGAAACACGCGTCCCCTGCTCCGGAGTGGAAATCGTGCGGCAACGCTGGCGCGCCTCTCCGAAGAGCGCCAGCCGATGTATGAGGAAGCGCAGATCCATATCCGCAGCGGCAATGGCGCTCATGGTGACGTGGTCGAGGCAATTGTCGCCGCCCTGCAAGACCATTTGGCCCAATGACCGTCATTCGGATCGAAACGCCGGCCAGAGATTATGATGTCGTCGTTGGCCCGGTTGAGGCCGGGCTCGACCGCATTCGCGACCTTGCTGGCACCTCGAAGCCGATCCTGGTCAGCGATTCCAGGGTATTCGCCTTGCACGGCGCAAAGGTCGCTGAAGCGGTGGACGCCGATCCCATTCTCGTGCCGGAGGGTGAAGCAGCCAAGGATTGGGCCCACCTCCACGAACTCCTTGCGGCGCTGGCCGAGCGTCGGGCGTCCCGAAACACACCGATCGTCGCGCTTGGCGGGGGCAGCGTAGGCGACGTGGCGGGCCTGGCCGCCACTTTGTTCAAGCGGGGCTGCCCGATCGTCCACATTCCGACGACCCTTCTGGCGCAGGCCGACAGCGCCGTCGGTGGAAAGACCGCGATCGATGCTTTTGGCGAGAAGAATCTGGTTGGCAGTTTTCACCAGCCGTCGCTGGTAATCGCCGACCCGGCCTATCTCGACACGCTCGATGCCCGGCAGCTGCGCGCCGGCTATGCCGAAGTGGTCAAATATGGCCTGATCGACGATCCTTCGTTCTTCGCCTGGTGCGAAACGAACGGCCGCGGCCTCCTCGCCGGCCATCCGGACCTGCGGCAGCATGCAATCACGACCGCGATCAAGGCCAAGGCGCGGATCATTGCGGGGGATATCGACGACCGAAAGGGCAAGCGCTCCTTGCTCAACCTCGGTCACAGCTTCGGCCACGCCATCGAATCCGAAGCCGGTCTCGGGACCATCCTGCATGGAGAAGCAGTGGCGCTAGGAATGGTTCTGGCGTTCCGCTTTTCGACCGAATCAGGTCTTTGCCCGCCGGGTGATGCCGAAATTTTGCTGGCCCACCTCGGCAACTGCGGCCTGCCGACCAGACTTTCGGAAATCGGCCTCAGTCGGAAGGGCGACCGGCTGGCCGAATGGATCGCGAGGGACAAGAAGAACATGCCTGGACAGGTGGCGCTCGTGCTTGCACGCGGTATTGGCCGAGCGTTTCTGGAGCCCAACGTCGACGCCCGCCGCCTCGCAGAATTCCTCGACCGGGCCCCCTAGCCTTCCTTGTCCTGCAGCGGGCGATCGGGCGCAAATGCCCGTTCCCAACCCGCACGAAGATCTCCGGTGGCGCTTTGCAGCTCCAGTCGTTCGCAGTCGCGCATTCGATATTCGGACTCTACCCGGTCGATTTCCACAACCGGTTCGCCCACCGCCTTCAGCGCGGCGCGACCCATTGCCACCGCGCTTTCGAACAGTTCGCGCTGGGCGAATACGACGTCCAGGCCATCGAACGTCATCAAGTGAACCCGATCGAAAGCCCGAATCAGGATGGCGGCCTGGGGAAAGGCTTC
>DASTVY010000121.1:0-3556 GCA_035758865.1 Sphingomicrobium sp.
TGCTCGGTTCGGCGAGAGTGGTTAAATCCGCGCCTGACGGCTACACCATGGTCATCGGCACCACCGCGGATGCTATCAACCAGTCGCTGTACAAAGCCCCGCTCTACAATTTCGCGACCGACTTGGTGCCAGTCGGGTTGATGGGCAATCAGCCGACCGTCCTGCTCGCACGCAAGGACTTTCCGGCCAATACCCTCCAGGAATTCGCTGCTTATGTCAGAGCAAACCCGGCATCGGTGCAGTTTGGCTCGGCGGGAGCCGGCTCGACCGGCCATCTGTTCTGCGAACTGCTCAATGCGGCACTCGGCATCAGCAATGTAACGCATGTGCCATATCGTGGCGGGGGGCCGGCAATGCAGGACCTGATCGCCGGTCGTTATGATTATATCTGTACTCTGAGTCCAACCGGCAAACCTCTGCTCGAGGGTAATATGGTCAAGGGGATTGCCATTCTGCAACCTAGACGCTCGCCAGAGATTCCGAATCTGCCGAGTACGGCCGAGCAGGGCCTACCTGATTTCGATGTCAGCACCTGGTTTGGCCTCTTCTTCCCAAAGGGCACGCCCGAGCCGATCGTCCGAAGGCTCAATGCAGCGCTTGCGACGACCCTCGACGCGCCGTGGGTGCATGAGCGCTTCAAAGAAATCGTGGCGAACGTGGCGCCGCGTGACGAGCGCTCGCCCGAATATTTGAAGAAACTGGTCGATATCGAGATCGCAAAAATGGGCGCGGCGATTCGGTCTGCAGGCATCCAGCAGCTCTGAACGCAGCATAATCTTCTCGATGACACATGACACTTCGCGATTCGGGGCAATCATCGCGCAGCACCTCGTAGCTTAGGCCCGAGATGCTCCGACGGCGCCGGCCGAGCCGGCGGTCTGGTGCCAGGCGAAGTTCGCCGAGCCGCACCGAAACGGCCTGCTCTCGCTTGGCTGTTCGGCGGCGATTGGCACGGATCTTGATACTCGTTTGAGGTCATCCGCCCCGAGCGGGGCGCGTCGATTTCAGCGAATGGAGATAAAGTCATGATGCGACGGCGCGATTTCCTCATGAATGCTGCCGCGACATGCCTCGCTCCAGGGCTGGCCGGCGCTCAAGGCGCCTGGCCGCAAAGGCCTATTTCGCTCGTCGTCCCGTTTGGCGCGGGCGGCTCGGCTGATCTGGTTGCGCGCATGTTCGCGCAACACTTCCAGGCGAAGTACGGCATATCGGTTGTGATTGAAAACAAGGGTGGTGCAGGAGGGAGTATCGGTTCGGCGTTCGTCGCGAAAGCTCCTCCTGACGGCTATACGCTGGTCCTCGGTACGGTGAGCACGCACGCGATCAACCCGGCGCTTTATGCAAAACTTCCGTTCAGTGTCGAAACTGACTTCGAGCCGATTTCGCCGATCGTTCGGCTACCTAATCTCCTCGTCATCAATAACAGGCTTCCGGTCAAGACCGTTGCCGAGCTTGTCGCATATTTGAAGGCCAATGACGGCAAGGTGAACTATGGGTCGGCGGGCAACGGGACATCAGGGCATCTCTCCACCGTCATGTTCATGAAGGCGATCGGTGTCACGATGACCCACATTCCGTTTCGCGGCACCGCGGACGAAATGGCGGCGATGGTCGGCGGCCACATCGATCTGGCGATCGACAGCATGACCACAATCTGGCCGATCGCGAAGGCGGGCGACGTCCGTCCGCTGGCCGTGACAACGCCCCAGCGCGTGCGGACGGCTCCCGACCTGCCGACGATCGGTGAAACGGTCACGGGCTATGAAGCTATCGGCTGGCAGGGGCTGTTCGCGCCAGCCAAGACCCCTCGACCGATCGTCGAAGAGCTCGCAGCGGAAGTGAAGCGAATCTTTCTGCAACCGGAGCTCGTAACGGCCCTGCAGAATGTCGGCGGCGAACCCTTGCCCATGTCGCCGGACGAATTTGCCCGCTTCGCGCAATCCGAGCGGGTCAAATGGGGTGCGGTGGTCAGGGACGCCGGCATACGAATTGAATGACGCCGGGACGGCCGTGTGTTTTGCTGAGGCTGGTTTATATCGCTTGCTTTATCCCGGCTTGAGGAACGAGACACGTGGCCAAGAAAATACACCTGGCGTTCGACATCTCTTACACCCACCTGGACGGACGCTGGCGGATGCCGGGGTCGTGGACCGGGCGAACCTACCCCAACCTGGATGTCTACGAGGAGATCGCGCGCATCTCGGAGCGCGGTTGCATCGACATGCTGTTCTTCGGGGACGGCACCGGTATCCCCGACACCTGGCAGGGATCGCGCGACGAGGCAGTGCGCTGGGGCATCGGCTGGCCGCGTCACGACATGAGCCCGGTGATCACCGCCATGTCGCGCGTGACCAAGCATGTCGGGTTTGGTCTGACCTACGCTTCGACCTTCATGCACCCGTTCTATGTCGCCCGACTTTTCAATTCGTTGGACCATGTCACCAATGGACGCATCGCCTTCAACGTCATTGCCAGCAGCCGCGGCGCGGACGCGGCGAACTACGGCTTCGACGAGTTGATGGAACACGGCTTGCGATACGAGCGGATGGAGGAGTTCATCGACGTGTGCCGGGCGCTGTGGGACAGTGCGGCTCCCGACGCCTTCAGCTGGGATCGTGAGACCGGTATCGTCGCCGATCCGGCCAAGGTTCACGCCATCAATCATGTTGGAAAGTTCTTCAAGGTGCGCGGCCCGCTCAACTGCATGCCGTCGCCGCAGATTCATCCGGTGCTGATCCAGGCCGGCAGCTCGCCGCGGGGTATCAAGGCATCGGCCTATATCTCTGATCATATCTTCGCGCGCTGGCCGCCGAAGGCGGAGAAGGCAAAGCACCGCGCGCTGCTCGACCAGGAGCTTACGGCAGTCGGACGCGATCCCTCGAAGGTCGGGGTGCTTTGGGGCTGCGGGCTGATCGTGGCGGAAACCGAGCACGAGGCCAAGGCGCGTCGCGAGCAACTGCTCACCATGATTCCGAAGGAGGCGATCGGGCCCTATCTCGCGCACAACTCGGGCTATGATTTCTCCAAGCTGCCGGCGCGCTTCAAGCTGACGGAACTCAACAAGCAGATCGCCGCCGCCAACGCCTCGCCGGTCGGCTTCGTCTACAAGCTCGCCAATGCGCTGGGCGGCGACCCGGAAATCTCGCGCGAGGAATTCTTCGAGTACGGTCTGCGCACCGCCACCAACTACGACCGCACGTTCGCCGACACTGCGGACAAGCTCGCTGACATGCTGGAGGAGGAGTTCGAGGCCGGCGGCAGCCGGGGCGGGTTCATGATGGTGCATCCCCAGGCGGTGCCACGCGATCTGCTCAACGTGGTCGACCTTCTGGTCCCCGAGCTCCAACGCCGCGGCCGCTTCCGCAAGGCCTATGATGGCAAGACGCTGAAGGAAAACTTGCTGGAAGACTGAGCCCTCGCTGCTGAGTGTCCCCGGAGATGACGACCGGTGGCATATCGCTTGCTTTCGCATTGGCGCGTGATCGCAATCCAAGCCGTAGGGCAAAGATGAACGCGAGGAAACGATGACCAAGGCCGGGACCAAATCGCTGCTGTC
>DASTVY010000255.1:0-8813 GCA_035758865.1 Sphingomicrobium sp.
GTCCATGAGGATCGCAAGGCGCCCGTGGTTGCGATCAGCACCTGGTACAATGTCGGCTCCAAGGACGAGCCGAAGGGCAAGACCGGCTTCGCTCACCTGTTCGAGCACATCATGTTCAACGGGTCCGAAAATCTGCCCGGCGACTTCTTCGAATATCTGCAGCAGATCGGCGCGACCGATTATAATGGCACGACCTGGTTCGACCGAACCAACTATTTCCAGACGGTCCCGCGCGGTGCGGTGGAAATGGGCCTGTTCATGGAGAGCGACCGCATGGGCTATCTGCTCGGCGCGGTCACCCAGGATAAGCTCGATAACCAGATCGGCGTCGTCCAGAACGAGAAGCGGCAAGGTGACAACCGGCCAGGCGGGCTGGTCGACTATGAGGTGCTCGGCAACCTCTTCCCCGAAGGTCATCCCTATCACCACGACACGATCGGATCGATGGCCGACCTCGATGCCGCTTCGCTGCGTGCCGTGAAGCAGTGGTTCGTCGATAAATATGCGCCGAACAATGCCGTGCTTGTGCTGGCCGGCGACATCAACGCCGCCGAGGCGCGCCCGCTGGTTGAGAAATATTTCGCTGCCATCCCGCGCGGCCCGGTCAACAACCCGGCGCTCGCGGACGTTCCGACCCTCGCGGCCGCCAAGTCGATCGTGATGAAGGATCGCGTCGCGGCAGTTCAGATCCAGCGCCACTGGGCGGTTCCGGGCCTGCTGTCGGACCAGCTTGCTGCGCTCGATCTCGGCGGTTCGATCCTTGGCGGCCTCGCCAGCTCGCGGCTCGATAAAATATTGGTGCGCGATGAAAAACTGGCCGTGGCCGTGACGGCGGGCCTCCAGCCGTTCCACCGCATCGGCCTGTTCGAAGTTACCGCAACGGTGAAGCCGGGCGTCGACCCGGCTGTTGTTGAAAAGCGCCTCGATGAGATCATGGCCGATTATTTGGCCAATGGCCCGACCGAGGACGAAGTCCGGCGCGCTGCGACGCAGGACGTTGCCGAGCGGATCCGCGGGCTGGAACAGGTTGGCGGCTTTGGCGGCAAGGCCGTCGCGCTGGCCGAGGGCCAAGTCTATGCGGCTGACAGCGACTTCTACAAGAAGACGCTGGACGCTTACGCCGCGGTCACGCCTGCCCAGATCCGAACCGCCATGCAGCAATGGCTCGGGCGTCCCGCCTTTACCGTGAGGCTCGAGCCCGGCGACCGTCCGCCTTACGAGGAAGCCAAGGGTCCGAAGAAGGCCAAGAGCGTCGACCTCATCACCAAGAAGACGGTCCGCGCCAAGCCGGCGATCGGCGAAACTCCGCCGCTCGACTTCCCCGACGTCCAGCATGTTACTTTGTCGAACGGCGTGAAGCTGGCCTATGCCCAGCGCACTACTGTTCCGGTCACTCAGCTCGCTTTGTCGTTCGACGCCGGATATGCCGCCGACGCTCGCTCCGGCCGCGGCCTGCAGAACCTCACCCTGTCCCTTCTCGACGAGGGTGCGGACGGCCTCACCAGCCAGCAGATCGCCGAAGAGCAGGAGCGGCTCGGCGCGCAGATTTCTGCTGGCGGAACGGCCGATCGGTCGAACGTCACGCTGTCTGCGCTAACCGCCAATCTCGGCCCGTCGCTCGACCTTCTGGCCGATATCGTCCAGCGGCCCGACTTCAACCCGGCAGAGCTCGACCGGGTGAAGGCCCAGACCCTGACGGCAATCGCGCAGGCCCAGAAGGAGCCGGGATCGATGGCTGCCCGCGCGCTTCCGGCCCTGCTGTACGGCGAGGGGCACCCTTATGCGACGACCAACCTCGGCGAAGCAGCGGCGGTCACCGCCGCTACCCGTGACGATCTGGTCCGCTTCCATGACAGCTGGCTCCGGCCCGACAATATGGAAGTGTTCGTCGTTTCCAACTTGCCGCTCAGCGAGCTTCAGCCGCAGCTCGAGGCGCGTTTTGGCAATTGGGCAGCCCCCGCCGCCGCCAAGGGCGTCAAGAGCTTCGCCGCCGCGCTGGCGCGTCCGACCAAGGCAAGGATCGTGTTCATCGACCGGCCGGGGTCGCCGCAGTCGGTCATCCTCGGAGGCCAGCTGACGCCGGTCGATCCTTTCGGGGACGTCGTTCCGGTGACCAGCGCCAACGACGTGCTGGGCGGCAACTTCCTCTCGCGCATCAACATGGACCTCAGGGAAACCAAGGGCTGGTCCTATGGCGTCCGCGGCTCGATCGGCCTCAACGTCCATGCGGTGCCCTATCTGGTCAATGCGCCCGTCCAGGCGGATCGTACCGGGGACTCGATCAAGGCGCTCAGCGAGCAGATCTCGTCCTTCCTCGGCACCAAGGGCGTGACCAATGAGGAGCTGACCCGGACGGTCGCAAGCCTGTCGCAGCAACTGCCCGGCCGGTTCGAAACCAGCTCCGCAGTGTTGAGCGCGATGATGACCAACTCGCTCTACAACCGGCCCGACAATTATTACGAACTGCTTGCGCCAAAATATCGGGCGCTGACTCAGGTCGGGCTCGACCAGGCGATGCGCGCTGCGGTCGATCCCAACAGTTTCACCTGGGTCGTCGTCGGCGATGCCGCGCAGGTCAAGCCGCAGCTCGACAAGCTGGGCATCCCGGTCGAGGTGATTCAGGCGCGCTAGAGCTGCCGAAGATAGCGAAGCGGTCGCGGAAGCGACCGTTAGCTATGTGAGAGACAGCGATCGCCGGGTGACCTCGCCAGCGGCGAGGATCGACGTTACGCGATTCACTCGCGTGAGAAGATCCGGCGCTCGGCCATTGCCGCCTCCCGGGCCAGTAGCTCCCTCTTGCGGCCCACTCCCCACCGATAACCGCCGATCGATCCGTCGCTTCGGATGACGCGATGGCACGGAACGATCACCGCAAGCGGGTTTTCCGAACAGGCCTCGGCCACCAGTTGGGCTGGCGAGCGGTATGGGCTTTCGCCCGCTTTCGAAATGCTCATGGGATTCTCCGCAAGTTTGCGGACCAATTGCATCGTTAGGGCGTGCAGCCGCTATCCGCTGCTTGCGCTCGAAATTGAGGATTTAGAGGTAATCGGCTGGAAGTTCGGTCAGTCGCTTCGCGCCGAAGACTGCCGCAAGTGCTTCGTAGCGTTCGGCCAATTCCTCATGCGCCGCCGCAGCACGCGGGTCGGGAGCCTCGCGGCTCATTTCCCGCTCGTCTTGCTCGCGGCTGGCGAAATAAGGACCTTCGGGTTTGCTGCCCATTTCCCCCGAACGCGGGATCCCGATTGCAGTTCCACGCCAACATCAATTTTCAGCAATGTCTCGCACCGGCACAAATGTCGGAAACCCGACTGATGTTCATGGCGTCTTCGTCACGGCTCGCCGTAACCGGCCGGTTAATGATTGACCGAGGAACTGGCGCTGATCAGCCTGCGACGTTCCTCGATTTTCTTCATCAGTAAGTATTTGTTCCGGCGTAATTTTCCAGACATTGGAGGCGTGACCGATGGCCCTTCCCAGGACTGTGGATACCACTCGTGTAACCGAGCGCTCCGGCGGCGAAGCCGACTTTAGCCTCGATCCCTTCGGCGGCAGCGGAGCCACTTTCAAAGGCAAACCAATTTACGACCTGGACGGGGTCATGGGACAGCTGGACGCCGGTACGGAAGTCAACGTTCACAGCGGCGTCATCACCTACACCTTTCTCGATCAAAGGCTGATCGGTCTCTACAACAACAAGACGCTGGGGTTCGAAGCGGGTTTCGGCCTTTCGCCTTACACTGACGCCCAGAAGGATGCGGCGCGCGCCTCGATTCAGCTGTGGGATGATCTGATCCCGCAAACTTTCAGGGAAACCAAGGCGCTGGGTGCCGACATCCAGTTTTCCAACTCGCTCGATCCGGCCCAAGCCTATGCCTATTTTCCTGAACAGCAGGGCTGGAAATTTCAGAGCGACGTCTTCACCGCCGACCCCAACGTTGCGGACGGCAACTGGAGCAATAACTGGTTCAGCAATCTGGGCTACGGAACGACCACGCTGGTTCACGAGATCGGGCATGCGATCGGCCTGTCACATCCCGGAAACTACAATTTCGGACAGGATTCCGATGGTGACGGGATACCCGATCCGCTCAATTACGCGACCTTTGCCGAATACGCCCAGGACAGCACTCAATATACCATAATGTCCTATTGGAGCGCGCTCGAAACCGGGGCTCGAATCGTCAACTGGAACGCCCTGATTTACGCCAATGCGCAAACACCGCTCCTGCACGACATCTTGACGATCCAGAGCAAATATGGAGCCGACCCGACGACCCGAGTGGGCGATACAATCTACGGCTTCAACTCGAATGCCGGTAACGTCGTCTATGATTTCAATGAAAATCCTTATCCCTATCTGTCCATCTATGACGCCGGCGGGAACGACACGATCGATCTATCGGGATATACCATTCCACAGTTCATCGACCTTCATGCCGGATCGTTCAGCTCGATTGGGGCGGGCCTTCCTAATCCAGGCGACGCGCAAGCCTATCTCGACAATCTGTCGGAAATTTCCGGCGAAGACTGGGGCAGCTACGATTCCGCGCTGACCAGCGCAATCATGGCTAGCTATCGCAATGCCAATGGGAACAGCATCGCCGCCGATCAGGCCTTTCTGGGCCAATCGCCCGTCACGGGGATTACCACCAGCGAATATCAAAATGTCTCCATCGCCTATGGAACGATCATTGAAAATGCCACGGGCGGATCGGCGCGCGACCTGATTCACGGCAACGAAGTCGATAACGTCCTGAAGGGCCTCGGTGGTAACGATGTCCTCCGTGGATTTGAAGGAAACGACATTCTCATCGGAGGAACCGGGGCCGATGTGCTGACCGGCGGGCTCGGAAGTGACACTTTCCTGTTCGACTCGCTGAACGACTTGGGCAACGTCATCACCGACTTCTCGGTCGAAGATTTCCTCGATTTTGGTCAGCTCGACATCGATCTCAGCTTCATCGGCGATACGGCATTCTCCGGAACGGCGGGCGAATTGAAGTATACCGGGGGAACTTTGTTCGGCGATTTCGATGGAAACGGCGCTGCCGATTTCAGCGTTGCCCTCGCCGGGGCACCGACGCTGAGCCCGGATCAGATCATCGCCATCTGAGCAATTTCAACCTTTCTCGTCATTCGGCCGTGGGCCCGATGACATTGTGCACTTCGCAGATGCTGATGACCGGTGGCAGATCCCATTGCGCAATCAGGTCGCGCAGCATCTGTTCGCTTGGCGCGCGGAAGACGCAATAAACCTTGTTTTCGGTGAGGTAGCTCTGGATCCATTCGACGTCGGGCGAAATGCCATGAAGGGTCGAGCAGGACCTTCGAACCGTCAAATCCTGCTCGAAGGGACTTTGCTGGCCAAGGCCGGCTATTTCCTTCTCGATGACGAATTCGGGCATCTGCTGCCTCCCTGCGGCGCGCCCTGATACACTATTTTGTCGGATTCAGTCGCGTAACATGACCCATTTTTCGGCCCGGGCGCGCTTCGCCCTTTCCATATAAATGCAAGTGAGCGCCGCGCTCGGCAACGATTTCCGCCCATCGCTCGACATCGGGGCCGATCAGATTTTCCATCAGGGCGCCGGCAGCCACCAGCGAAGGGTCGCCAAGCGGCAAGCCAAGGATGGCGCGCAAATGCTGCTCAAACTGCGACGTATGCGCACCCTCGATGGTCCAGTGGCCACTGTTGTGGACCCGCGGCGCAATTTCGTTGACGATTGGCCCATCTGCGCAGGCGAAGAATTCCACCGTCAGAACGCCGACATGGCCCAGCGCCTCCTCGACCGCTTTGGCCGCGGCGACAGCCTCGACTGCCATAGCCTCGATTTCGGGCCCGGCCGGGACAGTGGATGTCCTTAGGATGCCACCTTCATGCTGGTTGCGCGTCGGCGGAAAGGCGGATGTCTCTCCATTTGATCCCCGAGCAAGGATCAGGCTGAACTCGGCGTCGAAGCTCATCTTCGCTTCGGCAACGGCCGGCTGCTGGCCGACTGCGTTCCAGGCCTGCCGGGCTTCCTCCGCATCATGTACCCAGGACTGCCCCTTGCCGTCATAGCCATAGCGCCGGCTCTTCAGCAGGATTGGCGAGCCAAGGTCCTTGAGGGCCGCTTCGATATCGGCCACGCCGCCGACCTCGCGCCATGGCGCGACGCGAACGCCGCAACTTTCGAGGAAGCGCTTTTCGGCTGCCCGGTCCTGGGCCACTTCGAGGCTGCGCGTCGAGGGTGCAAGCTTGTCCCCAAGCACGGCGAGCGGCGCGACCGGAATATTCTCGAACTCATAGGTGATGACGTCACACTGTTCGGCGAAACGCCGGAGCGATTCCCCGTCGTCATAGGCCGCCCGCGTGAAGTGGGCCGATACTTCCGCTGCGCAGGGCTGTTCGTGCGGGTCGAAGATATGGCACTTGTAGCCGAGCCGGGCCGCGGCCAGAGCCATCATCCGTCCGAGCTGGCCGCCGCCGAGAATGCCGATGGTGGAACCGGGGAACAAAACCACTAACGCTGCCTCATTCGGGCTTTTCCGGAACGGCTTCGGTCTGCTTCGCTCGCCAATCGGCCAGGCGGCCGGCAAGGCCTTCGTCATTATTGGCCAGCATCGCTGCCGCCAAAAGGGCCGCATTGACCGCACCCGCCTTGCCGATAGCCAGCGTTCCGACGGGGATGCCGGCGGGCATTTGGACGATCGACAGCAGGCTATCCATGCCTTTCAGGGCCTTGCTCTCGACCGGTACGCCCAGCACCGGCAGTTCGGTCATCGAAGCAGCCATGCCTGGTAGGTGCGCTGCCCCGCCGGCGCCCGCGATGATCGCCTTCAAGCCGCGTTCTTTCGCCGATTGAGCATAGTCATAGAGGCGCTGTGGGGTACGGTGAGCCGAAACCACGCGCGTTTCATGGGGCACATCGAGCGCCTCAAGCGTTTCGGAGGCATGCCGCATCGTCTCCCAATCGGATGTGCTGCCCATGATGATCCCGATCAGAGGATCGGCCATTGATTAAATCCCCATTCCCTCCACGAATTGGCGGCTTAAAGGCCTGTCTCAATTGGCGCAATCCGGGACAGGGCTGGAATTGGGAATCCACATTGCCGTCAAATTGGTTTAATCGATGGATGTCATCGGGGGCTAAACGAATGCACGACGTCGCACTGGAACAGCGCGACCCGGCGCAGTTGCTTGAAGAAATTGCGCGGCTGCGCGCCGAAGTATTGCGCCTTGAATCGAGGGTCGAGGAGCTCGACCGCCTCGCCCATCAGGATGCGCTCGTACCGCTGGTGAATCGCCGCGGCATGCTCCGTGAACTCGACATGATGATTGCCCGCCACGACCGGCATGGGACGCCGGCGGCGATGCTGTTTGTCGACCTCAACGACCTGAAGCTGCTCAACGACAAGTTTGGCCACATGGGCGGCGATGCGGCCCTGATGCGAGTCGCGGAAAAGCTTCTTCAGGGCACTCGCGCCAATGATTGCGTCGCAAGGGTGGGCGGGGACGAATTCTGCGTCCTGCTCGATCATGCGGATGAGAAAAGCGCGCTGGAGACGGCCGAGCGGCTGGTCGACAGCATCGCCTGCGAGGACTGCCTGTTCGAAGGCATTCCCCTGCCGCTTTCGGTGGCGATCGGGGTCACGCTAATCGAAAAAGGCGATTCGCCCACCGCGGTCCTGGCCCGGGCGGACAAGGCGATGTACCGGGTTAAGGCAGCGGCATAGACCGTCCGGGGGACGGTCGTCGTGCCGATGCCGCCGCGAAGGACTGCCGGGGGACATCCGTAGAAGGCATCGGCCGCTTAGGCCCTACCGCTCGCTCAGATAGTAGCGATCGCTTACCGACAAATCGTCGTTCAGCTCATAGACGATCGGCTGCCCGGTGGGGATTTCCAGGCCGACAATGTCCGCATCGGCGATGTTGGAAAGGTGCTTCTCCAGCGCGCGAAGCGAATTGCCGTGCGCCGACACCATCACCCGCTGGCCGCGCTTCAGGGCTGGCGCGATCTCCGCCTCATAATAGGGCAGGACCCGGCCGATCGTATCCTTCAGGCTTTCTGTCTTCGGAATGGAAATTCCCGCGTAGCGGCGGTCGCCGGCCAGCTGGTATGGGCTGTCCGCGTCAAGCGGAGGCGGTGGGATGTCGAACGACCGGCGCCAGATCTTGACCTGGTCCGCCCCAACCTTGTCGATCATCTCCTGCTTGTTGAGCCCGGTCAGCCCGCCATAGTGACGCTCGTTCAGGTGCCAGTCCTTGGCGACCGGAAGCCACAGCGATTCCAGCTCGTGCAGGACGAGGTGCAGCGTCCGGATGGCGCGCGTCTGGACGCTGGTGAAGCAACGGTCGAATTCGAAGCCCTTGCTCTTCAGCAGCTTCCCAGCCTCGCGCGCCTCGGCAATGCCCCGCTCGCTAAGATCGACGTCCCACCAGCCGGTGAACCTATTCTCCAGGTTCCACTGCGACTGGCCGTGGCGAAGCAGGACGAGCGTCGGCATGAGGGTCAAAACCCACTACCAGCGAGGTCGTGACAAGACCCTGCTGGATGCTGTGCTAGGAGTAGGGCGAAGAGCGGGCTGGTGGCCCGATCGAGCCCTGCGACGACGCACGGCGCCGGCAGGGTCTTGCCCTTCAAGTGGGACGAAAAAGCGCCCTGGCACGCTCGCTCAATTACCAGATAGCGCCCACTATCTGGCTTCATTCGCTTACTCCCAGGACGCTTTTTCGTCTCCATCACGGCCTCGTTGGTAGTGGGTTTTGACCCTACGCGTCGACCTTCTCCGCCGCTTTGGCCTTCTCCGACTTGGCCTTGGTCAGCTCCGGA
>DASTVY010000365.1:0-5057 GCA_035758865.1 Sphingomicrobium sp.
GGTCGGAAGACCGCTGGCAAGCTGCGTTTCCGAATTGCGCTTCGCTCGCCGGTTGCCGTCGACCACCTCCAACTTGTCCAGAACGGAAGGGTCGTGAAGGCCTTCGCCCTCAAAGGGGACCGACAGAATCTTGACGCAACTGGCGAGCTGCAGGTCGACACCGGTGGCTGGCTAGTCCTTCGCGCCTGGAACGATGGATCGGACCCGCAGGTGCTCGATCTTTATCCTTACGCCACCACGAGCCCGATCTATGTGGACCTTCCGGGCACCCCTTTATCGGTGCCCTCAGATGCGGCTTATTTCGCCTCCTGGCTCGACCGCGTCATCGCGGACGCAGGCAGCCGCACCGACTATCGAAATGATCGGGAGCGTAACGCCACCCTCGATTATCTGCGGAACGCGAGGGACCGCTTCAGGAGTAGGAGCCACTGACTCTGGCTAGAAGCAATGTCAGATCCGCGTTCGTACGGAGACGACCATCCTTCGATGATAGTTCTCGCCTAGTTCGTTTCGGTTCGTATCGTAGAGGCGGAATTCTGCGGTGAACGGCCCACAGAGCGTGCGGCTCAGCGCTGCCGTGAAGCTGGTATAGTCAGGCCCGCCTGTTCTTCTACGGATTCCGATTCCCGCCGAAAGGCTAGTCTTTTTGTCGATTTGGTAAGACGAACCGGCCTCCCAAAATGCCGTGCGCCCGGTTCCAGCAAGGTCATTGGGACTGTAAGTCAGGCTGACCCGCGGCTTTAGTGCGCCCCATGATCTCGACGCCGCAAAATTCAGTTCGAGCGCGACATCATCGACGTCCGGATCGGCGCCGTAGAGATGCTTGACAGTCGCGCTGGCGCCCAACTCCATCTTGCCGAACGATTTTCGATACCCGACCGACGCCCCGGCCTCTCCATCGTACTGGTTGGAGGTGATATTTTTTCCGTAGGCGCCCAAGCGAAGCGAGCCAAACGCCACTTCGGGGCGAATGAGGACCTGCATACCGTCGGTCTGCGCGAGGCCTTTCGAATAACCTCTGCTCGCAACGCTGATCTCCAGCGAAGGATCGGACGGTGGTAAGTCGAAGATCATCAGCGCTCCTTACGGCGTATGAAGTCCGCGTCCCAGACATGGATGTACGGGCAAGCAGATTTCACCTGCATGCAGGCAGCGTTATTTGAAAGAAGGAATGGTGGACGCACTAGGGCTCGAACCTAGGACCCGCTGATTAAGAGTCAGCTGCTCTACCAACTGAGCTATGCGTCCACTGCCATTCGGCGGATGCTCCGGCGATCAAATCTCACCTTGAGCGGCGGCGCCGGTAGCATGGTGAAACTTAGGGCGCAACCGCGCGATTTCAACTTATCGCGCCAGCCCCGACGTCGTTCGCTGCTGCCGCTCCAGCGACATCAGGACCCCGAGACAGATCATCACCGTCATCACGGCCGATCCACCGAAGCTGACCAGGGGAAGCGGAATGCCGACGACCGGCGCCAGGCCCATCACCATCATCAGGTTGATGGATGAATAGAAGAAGATGGTCGCGGTCAGGCCGGCCGCGGTCAGTTGGGCAAAGCGCGACTTAGCGTTCGAAGCCACTCGCAGTCCCCAGACGACCACGGCCGCAAAGCACAGAATGAGCAATGCACCTCCCAGGAGGCCCCATTCTTCTACCCAAGTCGCGAAGGCGAAATCGGTATGCCCTTCAGGGAGATAGTCCAGGTGGCTCTGGCTGCCATTGAGGAATCCTTTGCCGAAAATGCCGCCTGATCCGATCGCGATCTTCGACTGGGTAATGTGGTAGCCGGCACCAAGGGGATCGCTTTCCGGATTGAGGAAGATGTCGATCCGTTTGCGCTGATAGCCGTGCATGAATTGGTAGACGATCGGGATGGCTGCCCCGAGCACTCCGGCGGGGATCAGGAAAACGCGAAGCGGGACCCCGGCGATGAACATCACCGCGACGCCGCCGAAGAGGACCATCGTTGCGGTACCGAGGTCGGGCTGCACAAGAATCAATGCCCAAGGCACTCCGATCAACGCCACGGCGGGCCAGATCGCGCGCCATTTGCGGATGTCGCCAGCCGGAAGCAGTTCGTAGAAGCGTGCCAGCACGATGACGATTGCCGGTTTCATGAACTCGCTGGGCTGAAGGCGGATGAACCCCAGGTCGATCCAGCGCTGCGCGCCCTTGCCGACGAAGCCCACCGCCTCGACGACGATCAGCATGACGAGAATGGCGGCATAGGCTGGGAAGGCCAGCTGCTTGATCGTGTTCTCTCGTATGGTCGACATGATGACAGCGAGCGAGAGGAAGAACAGGACCGTGAGGCCTTGCTTCATCGCCCAGGGCCGGACCGAGCCGCCGGCGGCCGAATATTGCGTAAGGAAGCCGATCCCGGCGATTCCGACGATCACGAAGATCAGCCGCCATGGAAGACGCGCGAGGGGCTGGGGAATGATTGCAGACGAGATCATGTCGAAGTTCGCAGAGCTTTGAAGGCCGCCAGCTCTCGTGAATTCCGTTCCGCTAGAGTCCCGCCCCATTGCTCCTCAAGCGGAGCGAGGGCAGCCAGCGCCTTCTGCTTATCGAACAGATAAGTCATGGAATCGCGGACTACGGGCGCTGCGGTGGCTGCCCCGAAACCTCCGTGCTCGATGATGCATCCCATCGCGTAGCGAGGTTTGTCGGCCGGCGCGAAGGCAACGAACAAAGCGTGGTCGCGCAGGGCCCAGTTCGATTGATGTCCGCGCTCCCCCAGCCGGAAGACCTGAGCGGTGCCTGTCTTGCCCGCCATTTGGATCCCTTCGAGCGGCAGTTTCGAGGCGACGGCAGTGCCGCTCCCGTTCACGACGGCAGCCATCGCTTTGCGGATGATCTCGAGATGCTCGGGACTGGCGTCGACGGATTTCACGGATTTCTGGCGGTCGCTCATCAGCAAGCGCGGCTGAAGCAGCTTTCCGGACGCCAGTCTTGCCGGCATGACCGCTAGCTGGAGCGGGTTCACGAGGACGTAGCCCTGGCCGATCGACGTATTCGCCGAATCATAGCCCTGCCACTTCCGCTTGTATTTTTTCTCGAGCCACTTCGGGTTCGGCATCGTCCCGAACCGCTGAGACGGAATGGGCAGGTCGAATTCCTGGCCGTATCCCAGATAGTTGACCATCTCCGTCGTCTTCGCGGGATCGGTGATCAGGCCCGTCGCCCAGAAATAGGTGTTGCAGCTGCGTTCGATTGCCGAATGCATGTCCATCGAACCATGCACCGCGTCGCATCGGAAATATCGATTTCCGATCTGATAGCCGCCGGGGCAGTGAACGCGGCGCTTGGGATCGATCCCCTGTTCAAGGAACGCCAAGGCCATCGCGGGCTTGATCGTCGACCCTGACGGATACAGCCCTTGCGCCACCTTGTTCAGCAACGGGATGTGGTCGTTTTCCGACAACATCTTCCACTCAGTCCGGCCGATGCCCTCGCTGAAGCTGTTCGGGTCGAAAGCAGGCATCGACACGAATGCGAGCAGATCTCCGTTGGTGAGGTCCATCGCGACGAGAGCGCCGGACTGGTCGCCCATCCGCCGCGCTGCATACTCCTGCAGGCCCTGATCGATGGTAAGCTGAACGGTCTGCCCGCTACGGTCGGGTTTGGGATCCAGTTCCTGGACCAGTTTGCCCCGAGCCGTAACCTCGACGCGCTGCCCGCCAGGTACACCACGAAGGTATTTTTCAAGTGACTTTTCAAGACCCTGCTTGCCGATCTTCACCCCTGGAATGATCAGCAGGGGATTCTTGTCTTCCGCCTCATATTCCTTTTCATTGGCGGTGCCGACGTAGCCCACCAGGTGTGCGACAGCTGGGCCGCTTGGATAATATCGGGAGAAGCCACGGGTCGCCTGCACCCCGGGCAGATCGGGCAAGCGAACGGTGATCGCCGCATACTGTTCGAAGGTGACGTTCTCGGCGACTTGCACGGCCTGGAAGCCATGCCCTTGCTTAAGCTCACGTAGGATCCGGTCCATGTCGTCGGTGGTCAGCTGCAATAGCTCGGCGAGAGTCTTCAGCGTCTTTTCAGGCGTTTCGAGCTGCTGCGGGATCAGGTCGATCCGGAAGCTTGAGCGATTGATGGCGATCGGAACCTTGTGCCGGTCGACGATCCAGCCCCGACGCGGCGGAACCGGAATGAGCTGAACGCGATTGCTCTCCGACAGCAGTTGATACTTCTCGTTCTCTCTGACCGAGAGCCAGCCGAGGCGTCCGAGAAGAACTGCGCCAACTGCGGCCTGGCCCGTACCAAGCAACATCATCCGTCGCGAGAAGGTGATGGTCTGGTGGACCGACGTGAATCGGCGCTCCATCTTCACCGGCCCAGCCTCCAGCGGTCCAGCCGGGCTGCGATCCAGGCAAATACTGGAAACGCCAGCGCAGAGATCAGCAAGGGTGGAACAACACTGACGAACGGCAACGACGCGTTCATGATCTGGGCGATGCGCCACTCGGCGGCTTCGTTGGTGAACAGGAGCAGGCTCGCCAGCGCCCACTCAAGCCAATAACCGCGCCACATCGTGCGGCGATCGATCAGGTCGAGTATCAGCATCACCGCCGTCCACAATGCGACCGAAAGCCCGATGGGATGGCCGCTCATCAGATCGTTGAAAAAACCAAGGGGGGCCGCCCACCACGTGGGCCATGCGTCGGCGCGAAGCAGCCGCCAGGCAATCAGCATCATGAAACCAAAGTCCGGGTACCAGCCGCTCATCGAAACGATTGGGAGCGCGGTCAGCAGGCTGGCGACTGCAACGGAGATCGCCGGCACAAAGTTGGCGCCAGCTACCGGCCCCTTGCCGAGATTCCGGTGAGGAGCAAGAGCCGCGCGGACCATTACTGGGTCTCCGAGGCGCCGGCGGCTTCCTCGGCAATCGCGGCAGGTTCGTATGACTGTTCGACAATGGCGAAGCTGGTCGAGCTGGGGTCAGCGAGAGGAAGGGCGATCGCGCCATCGTCGTCCAGCCTCACCACTCGGGCAATCGGAACGAGGGGAGGATAGAGTCCTCCGGTTCCGGACGTAATCACGATGT
>DASTVY010000282.1:0-2483 GCA_035758865.1 Sphingomicrobium sp.
CGGCTGACGGTCACCGCTCCCAGGGTTTCGAGGTGGGGGGTGATGAACTGGCAGTCGAGCAAGGTGAAATGGCCGACCTTGAGCCGCGCCACGAGCCAGGCCAGGGCGACCTTTGAAGCGTCGGTCATCCGGCTGAACATCGATTCCCCGAAGAAGGCCCGGCCCAGTTTGACCCCGTAGAGACCGCCGACAAGGCGGTCCTCGTGCCAGCATTCGATCGAGTGCGCGTGGCCAACCGAGTGCAGGCCCAGCGTAGCTCGTTCGATCACCTGGTTGATCCAGGTTTCATCCCGGTCGGCGCAGGCCAGCAAAACCTCGTGGAATGCCCGGTCCCGGGTCACCGTGAACCTGTCCGACCGGACCTTCCTGGCCAGCGAGCGCGAAACGTGAAATCGATCGAGCGGGATGACTGCCCGGCTGCGCGGCTCGACCCAGAAGATGTCGCCAGCATCGCGGCTGTCGGCCATGGGGAATATGCCGGCGGCATATCCCCTAAGCAGCATCCGCGGATCGAGGCCCTCGCTCACAGCAGCTGATGCACTTCCTCTTGCGGGCGGCACAGGCGGACGCCCTTGTCGGTTTCAACCAAAGGACGCTGGATCAGGATGGGATGTTCCATCATGGCGTCGAGAATCTGGTCATCGGTGACATCCGCACGATTGAGACCAAGCTCCTCGGCCAAATTCTCTTTTGCCCGAAGTCCTTCGCGTGGACTGATCCCGGCCCGATCATAGAGTCGCTTCAATTCCTCACGACTTGGGGGCGCCCTAAGATAATCGACAACGGTCACTTCCGCACCTTCATTGCGGAGGATTTCCAATGTCTTGCGGGACGTTCCGCAGGCGGGATTATGATAAATTGTCGCTTTCATCACTCACTCGTTCATTCGCGGTTTGGAAGGTTGCCACAGAGAGGGCTGGCATAACAACGTTACGCCCAATGGAAGGGCAAGATCGTTGTATTGGCGGAACCTCCTCATCACTATGTCGTTAGGCGAGCGTGACTTGTGCACCGCTGCCGGGGGCGTCGGGTCCTGGGGCACGGTCCAACGTGACATCAATTAAAGGGAGTCAGAATATGCGTAAATCTATGATCGCGATGCTGCTCGCCGGAACTGTCTCGCTCAGCGCATGCGCAACGGACAGTCAGCAGGCTGGCGACATTGCGCAGGGCGCAGCGATTGGCGCGACCGGCGGCGTTGTTGCTGGAGCAGTCATCCCAGGCGTCAGCGTTATCGAAGGCGCAGCAATCGGCGCGGCCGTCGGCGGTCTCGCCGGCGCTGTCTGGGCCGACAACAATAACGATGGTTACGCCGACGGCTATGTCCAGAATGGCCAGTACTACAGTGGAACGCCACAGGGCTATGACCCGACGCTTCGTCGCGTCGCGACAGGTGCCTTAATCGGCGGCGCCGTGGGCGCCGGAGCCGGTGCGGTTATCGGTGGGCTGAGCCCGATTACTGGCGCGGTAATTGGCGCGGCCGTTGGTGGCCTTGCCGGTGCTGTTTGGGCCGACAATGACCGTGACGGCTCGGCCGATGGCTATGTCTACAATGGCCAATATTATCAGGGCCAGCCGGCTGGCTATACGCCGGCACCTGCCCCAGCTATGTCTTCTGGTGAGCGTGGCTAATGGGCGCAAAGATCGGTAATCGATCTTTGCCGAAGCCCGTCGGACGCCAATGGCGCCCGGCGGGTTTCGCCATTTTGTTCGCGTGCCTTGCGGCCGGCGCCGCTCCAGCCCAGTCGACCATTCCGCTGGCACCTGCCGCGACACAAATATCGGCCTTGGAATCGGCTGCTGGCCCTCAATGGGTCCGTAGCGGCAACGATCGGGCGGCACTTCGCCTCATCGGCTTGTTGGAAACGTCGAACCTGGACGGCCTCGATCCCAAGCAATTCAAACTGAAGTCCCTGAAGCGAGCTGTACACGACGCTGAAAGCGGCAACGCGAAAGCGGCCGCCAGGGCGAATACCGCGCTTGATGGGGCATTGGTGGCTTATGCCACCGCCTTGCGGCAGGCGCCGAAAGACGACTGGATCATCAACGACAAGGATGCAATTCCAACGGCGCTTCCAGCAGACGAACTGCTGGCAATGGCTTCGGCTTCGCCGTCGCTGGAGGCATGGATCGAAGCCATGCCATTCATGCACCAGAGCTACGCCAGCCTGCGTCGGGCACTGGCTAGTATGGAAGCGCAAGGCGATCGCCATTCGGCCGATCTGTTGCGCATCAACCTGAAGCGCGTTCGCCTGCTTCCGGCCGATGGCCGCTACGTACTGGTCAATACCGCTGCCCAAAAACTCTACATGTACGATGACGGCAAGGTCGTCGACGAGATGCGCGTGGTGGTCGGCAAGGCTCACCAGCCGACGCCGATGATGGCGGCCACGATCAAGTTCACCGCGCTCAATCCTTATTGGCAGGTACCCTCCGACCTGGCTGCCGAGCGGGTCGCTCCTGGCGTCGTCAAGGAAGGCCTC
>DASTVY010000091.1:0-3205 GCA_035758865.1 Sphingomicrobium sp.
GGCAGGTCGTCATTACCGGCGGCGAGCCGATGCTGCAGCTGGACGAAGGGCTGATCGAAGCGCTTCACCAGCGCGGGTTCCGGGTCGCGGTGGAGAGCAATGGCACCTTGCCCGCTACGCCTGGAATCGACTGGCTTTGCATCAGCCCCAAGGCGGGTACCGATATCGTCCAGCGGTCTGGAAATGAGCTGAAGCTGGTCTGGCCGCAGAGGGGCATCGATCCGGCAGAGCTGGAAGGCTGGGATTTCGGGCATTTCCTCATTCAGCCGATGGACTGCGAGGATGTTCAGGCTTCCTATGATGCGTCGATCGCCCTGGCGATGGATCGGCCGAAATGGCGCCTGGCGCTTCAAGCGCACAAGGTGGTTGGCCTCAAATAGTTAAGGGGCCGCCGGCCGAGCCGGCGACCCCTTCGAATACCGTGAGCCGCTGAACGCGGCTCCGCCTGATTACTGGGCGTTGGTTTCGGTAGCCGCGTTGGCGTCGACGGCATTGGCGTCGGTCGCGTTGGCGTCAACCGTCATGTTGGCGTCCATCGCGGTCGAAGCGTCGATCGCGGTGGTGTCGTTGGCGACCACGTTCTCGGTCGTCAGCGTTTCGTCAACATTCATCGTGTTTTCAGCGGCTTCGTTGCTGCTGCAAGCCGAAACTGCCAGGGCCGCACCAGCGACCAGGATCAGAGCACGCATTCAAAACTCCCTTGATTATCAGATCTGCTCAGGCGGCTGCCCCGCTGTCGCAAATCGCGCGCACAATAGTCGGGAGGAAGTGGCGCCTCAAGCGGCTTCTGAGATATCCGACAAGCTATTGATAAAAGCTGGAAAACTCTGCTCCAGTGCCTGATCGAGCAGCTTCATCGACGGATCCAGCCCCAGTCTTTCGAGGCTTGTCACCCCATATTCCGCAATGCCGCAGGGAACGATTCCACCGAAATGGGCTAGGTTGGGCGCCACGTTGATCGAAAAGCCGTGCATCGTCACCCAGCGGCGAACGCGAACGCCGATCGCGCCGATCTTTGCCTCTGCAGCGCCCTGGCCTGTCCAGATCCCGATCCTGCCCTGCTCGCGGCGCGCCTCGACCCCCAACTGGCCGAGCGAAGCAATCATCCAGCCTTCGAGCGAATGGACGAAGCAACGAATGTCCTTGCCGCGCTTATCGAGGTCGAGGACCAGGTAACCGACGCGCTGGCCCGGGCCATGATATGTGTATCGCCCGCCGCGCCCCGCTTCGAACACCGGAAAACCCATCGGATTGAAAAGTTCGGCCGGATCGGCGCTGGTTCCGGCGGTGAAGAGCGAGGGGTGTTCCAGCAGCCAGACAAGCTCCTTCGCCGATCCCGAACGCACTGCCTCGGCGCGAGCTTCCATCGCCGCCAGTGCTTCGGGATAAGGAACGAGCCCATCGCTCACCCGCCATTCGATATCGCCGGTCATTGCGCGCGAAATGGCCCCTTCATGCACGCTCGGCAAGGGTGATTGCCAGCATCGCTGTGGCTCCGCATAAGAGTCGGAGCCAACAATAGGGGCGCAAGATGAGTTCACTGTCGATCGGAAAAGCCTGGGACGAAGCCAAATCGGCCTTGCAGGCCAATCGCAAGCTTATCGTGCCGGTCGCGCTTGGATTGATCCTGTTACCCGCTGTGGTCGTCTCAATGGTCGAGCCGCGCGTTCCGGCGGGCGAACAGCCGCCGCCCGGCGCGTGGATGCTGGTCGCGCTTGCAATGGTGATCGTGATGATCGTCGGCCAGCTCGCGATCGTCCTGATGGTCAATGGCTGGCAAGGCAGCGTCGGCGAAGCGATCGGTAAGGCGAGCCGGCGGACCCCGACTTTCATCCTGTCCGCACTGACCTACCTCGTGCCGGTGATCATCCTGTTTTCCGTGCTGCTCGCACTTTCCGGGATCGGCACCAGTGCCACTGGACAAGTTGACTGGACCAATCTCGGCTCGGCAGGCTGGCTGGTGACACTTCTGTTCCTGCTGTTCTTCTTCTTCGTTTCGATCCGGCTTCTTCCGCTACTGCCCGTCGTGGCCAGCGAAGGGATTGGGCCACTCGCGTCGCTCAAGCGCAGCTATGTGATGACCGCCGGCCATTTCTGGCGGTTGTTCGGCTTTGTCGCGATATTGATGGTCGCATTTCTGATCCTGGCATTGACCGTCGGAGCGGTGATCGGGGCGTTGGTCCGGCTGACAGTGGGCGAGCCGGATCCCTGGAGCCTGTCGCTGCTGTTGATCGCGCTGGCCGGAGGGCTGGTGCAGGCCGGGTTCGTGATGGTCTACGCGGCAATGGTGGCGCGGATTTACGCGCAGCTCGCAGCGCCCCAGGCGACCGTGCCCGACGTCACTCGCGAAGGCTAAAGCCTAACGCCATTTCGCCAGCGGCGGCAGGCTCATCAATATGGCGTCGATATTGCCGCCGGTCTTGAGACCGAACAATGTTCCCCTGTCGTAGAGCAGGTTGAACTCGACGTAGCGCCCGCGAAACTCGAGCAGCGTCTCGACATCCTCTTCGGTGAACGGCGTTGCCATGCGCTTGCGGACGATCTGCGGGAAGATGTCGAGAAAGGCCTCGCCGACGTCGCGGGTGAAGGCGAAATGCTCGTCGAAATGGCCCTCCAGCCGGTCATAGAAGATGCCACCGACGCCGCGCGCGCGGCCCCGATGGGGCAACCAGAAATATTCCTCCGCCCATTTTGAGAAGCGCGAATAGAAGGTCGGATCGTGGGCGGCGCAGGCGGCCCTCATCCGCGCGTGAAAGGCGTCCGTGTCCTCCTGGTAAGGAATGGCGGGGTTGAGATCCGCGCCGCCCCCGAACCAGCGCTTCGTGGTCGTCAGGAAGCGAGTGTTCATGTGCACTGCAGGCACGTGCGGGTTGGCCATGTGCGCCACCAGGCTGATGCCGGTGGCGAAGAATTGCGGGTCCTCCTCGGCGCCCGGGATCTGCCTTGCGAACTCTTCGGAGAATCGTCCGCCTACCGTGGAAACGTTGACCCCGACCTTTTCAAACACCGCGCCCGCCATCTGGCCGCGCACGCCACCGCCACCTGGTGTCCCGTCATCATCGGTCCTGTCCCAGGGGATGAATTCGAACTCGGCTTCGCTTCCGGCCTCACGCTCGATCGCTTCGAACTCGTCGCAGATTCGGGTGCGCAAGCGTTCGAACCAGTCGCGGGCGGCTTGTTGCTGGTCGTCTAGGTCAAGCATGGG
>DASTVY010000120.1:0-4881 GCA_035758865.1 Sphingomicrobium sp.
CCTGCCTGCCGCTGCGCGCTTCAAGACCTATCTCGGATATTCAGATGCCGGTTTCCTTCTGGCCGCATTCCATAAGATGGGGCTCAATGTCGCACACGGACCAATGGTCCAGGACGTTGCCCGGGACGGCGGGGCGGCGGCCATTCACCGTGCCCTGGACTGGCTGGTTCGGCGGGACGAGTCCGCGCTTGAGCCGGGTCTAAAGAGTGGCCAGCGGGCAATGGCGTTCAATCTGACGGTTCTGTCGCATCTTATCGGCACTCCGATCGAACCGGACTTTTCTGATGCCGAGCTGCTGATCGAGGATGTAGCGGAGCATGAGTATCGGATCGACCGGACCATGTTCCATATCGCCGGCAGTCCCGCGATCCGCCGCGTTTCCGGAATAAGAGTGGGCCGGATCAGCGAGATTCCCGACAATGATCCGGCATTCGGCCACGACGCCGAATCCATCATCCGCGACTGGTGCGAGCGGTCCGGAATCGCCTTCTTGGGGCATGCCGATATCGGTCATGACGCGGCCAATCGGGTCGTTCCGTTCAACTAATAGTCAAATTAACCAATTTGGGGGCTCTCTCCCTCTTGCGCACAGAGGGGAATCGCGCTTCTATCTCTCTCAGAACAACAGGAGGGCCAAATGGCAAAAGGGACTGGTCGTAAAGCAGGGGGCGGACTTGCCCGCCCGGTAACCCCGTCAGCGGATCTAGCTGCGATCGTGGGTTCGAGCCCGCTGCCGCGTAGCGAGGTCGTGTCGAAGGTGTGGGATCATATTCGCAAGAACAACCTGCAAAACCCGAATAACAAGCGGGAAATTCTTGCAGACGACAAGCTGCGGAAGGTCTTTGGAACCGACAAGTGCACCATGTTCGAAATGAACAAGCACCTGTCGAAGCACCTGAGCTAGTTCGCTGGCCGCATCTAGCCGCGGCTAGCGGATGAGGAGGGGCTCCGGCATCGCCGGGGCCCCTTTCCGTTGCGGGCGAGTCGCGGCTTCAAAGGCAGAGTCGCCATTCTGCGGCGCCTTTTGCTGCCCAATCCTATAAGAATGATCAGAATAGGCCGGATTCCGCGTCCCAATCGCCCTTCGGCGATGATCAAGCACGAAAAGCGGTGGCTAGCAACTCTGAAATGACTGGGTAGCCGCGACCTTCGGGGATGCGGACATAGGGTTCGCCGTCGATGTCTTCCACCCAGGGAATGATCGTTTCGATCGAATGATCGCGGGCGTCGTTGATAGCAGCCTGGAGCATTGGATGCTGTGCCAGGCGCTCCAGGTTGCGCTTTGTCGGGAAGATCGCGCTAGCCTCCCCGCGGTCAATCCGTTCGATGAGCGCCGCGGGACTCGCCCATTCGGCGGCCACGCATTCGCCCTTCTGGGGATGGGGCTGCCATTCCCCTGCCGGCGCCTGGACCAAATAGAACAGGGTGTCGAACTTCCTCGGCTGTTTGAAGGCCGGCATCCAGCGGGCGAAGACGGTGAGGGCTTCCAGATCAAGACGCAGGCGCCGAGCCGACATCAGCTCTGCAAAATCCGCCCCTTCGTGCAGCTGCTGCTGCAGTTCCAGGCCGATCGTCGCATCGGTGAGGCCTGGGATTGCAGGCGCAACTCCGGTCTCTTCGATGGTTTCCCGAATGGCCGTCACCTTGGCCGCCTCATCCGGTCGGCCGTAGGCCGCAGCCATCTTCCGATCCGAAGGATCGACGCGCCCGCCGGGGAAAACGATCGCACCAGCGGCGAACGCCATTCGGGCCGAGCGCTCGACGACCAGGATTTGCGGCCCGTCAGGGAGATCCTTCCATACAACGAGTGTCGCAGCGGGGATGGCGTCATCACTAGTCACGGGATCGCCCTATTGCGATTAGGCCCAACGGAAAAGGGCCGGCAGCCTTTCGGCGCCGACCCTTCCGTTCCACCCCCGAAAATCGGGCGCGGAAATCGAATTACATCGCGTTGACGTTCGACGCGTTGACGTCGGCCTCGTCGATAGCCTCTTCGGCCTTCTCGCCCTGCTCCTTAAGCGCGTCGGCCTGGTTTTCCAGGGCCGCTGCCTCGGCGGCATTGGCGGTGTTGTCAGCGGCAGCTTCCAGATTTTCGGCCTGGGCCTCAAGATTTTCCTGGACGTTCTCGCCGGCGGCATCATCGCCCCGACCACCGCAAGCCGCAAGAGCGAGCGCAGCAGCACCGACGACAGCGAACGAAAGCTTCTTCATCAAAAATCCCCTTATTGCTGTGTGGTGACGCAATTCCGGCCCCACAGTGACCGGTTCAAACGCAACCACATTCAAGACGGTTCCGTCACGGCACGCATTTTGTCAATTGGTTGCAACCTTCGGGTGCGTCACCTATCTTAAGGAGGCCGGGAAACCGGCTATGTCGGTAGACGGTCGGGTGGAATAGGCATTTCGGACCCGGGGGGCAGTACCCCGGCGCCTCCACCACCAGCAGCGATGCGAAAATCCATTGGATTCGCTGCTGCTGATGGGGGCGAAACAGGATCGACGAGTGCAATAAAGGCCTGGTTGCCGATCGGATTGAGCCACCGCAACGGCTCATTCACACAAGTGCCAACGATAACGAGGCGCTCGCTCTTGCTGCGTAACTGAGGGCCTAACGGTCTGAAGTTACAAGGCTAAAGCGCGGTTGGACCCCACCGGGCAACAGAAGGGGATTCCAGCGGCTTGGGGAGTGCCGGGCAACAGAAACTCCCCACTTCCCCAAATTTGACCTTCGTCGAACAGACGGTTGCCACTGCCATATCGCGCATTAGGGTCCCGAATCCGAATTAAGGGAGGGATTTCCATGCGCCGTGTAATGCTTGCCGCTTTGCTGACTGCCTGCGCTTCCGCGGCCATTGCCGCGCCGGTTCCGAAGGAACAGCTGATGAAGCCTCCTGCCGACGCGACCCACTATGTCGTCGTGTCGATGGCCGGAACGCACGGCGATCAGTGGGTATGGACGCAGCCGGACGGCTCGCTGGCCGGACGCTATTCCCAGTCTCTGCGCGGCTGGATCACCGAAGTTGACGACGTGACGAAGCTTGGTGCCGACGGACTACCGACGGAAATGACAATTCGCGGCATCACTCCTAACGGAGACGCAGCAGAGACCTTCGCAATGAGCAACGGCAAGGCGGTTTGGAAGGCCGCGTCCGACAGCGGAGAAGCGGCTGCAACGGGCGCATTCTATCTCGCGACCGGTGGCACCGTTGCCTCGAACATTCCGCTGACCAATGAACTCATCGAGGCAGGAAGCAAGGGGGTAGCGCTCTACCCGAGCGGACGGGCGACGTTGGAAAAGGGCCCCACCTTGGCAATTAAGGGGCCGAACGGTCAGAAGACTGTGCAACTCGCATGGGTCCGCGGGATTGGACCCTCTCCGTCGCCGGTCTGGCTCGACATGGACGGCAAGTTCTTCGCGCAGGTCAGTTACATCTCGACCATGCCAGCCGGCTACGAAGGCAACCTCAAGGCGATGAACGACTTCCAGGATGCCGAGACGGCAAAGGCGGTGCGGGATCTTTCGCATCGTTTCCTGGAAACCAAGAACAAGGTCCCGGTTCTGTTCAACAATGTCGAGCTGTTCGACGCGGATGCGGGCAAGTTCGTCTCCGACCAGGCCGTTTTGTTGGAGAACGGCAAAATTGCGGCGGTCGGCGCAGCCGGTTCGATCGCGGCGCCGGCTGGAGCTCGCACGATCGACGGCAAGGGCAAGACACTCGTCCCCGGCCTGTGGGACAGCCATTTGCATATCGGCGACGACTGGAGCGTACTCGCCAATATGGCGACTGGAATCACCAGTTTCCGCAGTCCGGGGACGGAAATCGACCGTGCGGTCGACGCGACTAAGCGACGTCAGTCGGGTGACTTGCTGATGGCCGAGCCCTTCGTCTCGCAAATCATCGACAAGAAGGATCCGCTAGCGGCGCAGGGCGCGGAGATCGTGTCGAGCGAGGCGGAAGCCATCGCTGCGGTTCATAAAATCCACGATGCCGGCCTTTGGGGTGTCAAATTCTATACTTCGATGAACCCGGCGTGGATCGCTCCGGCCGCGGCCGAGGCGCACAAGCTCGGCATGCACGTCCATGGCCATATCCCGGCGCACATGCGGCCGCTCGACGCGGTTCGCGCGGGCTATGACGAGATCACCCACATTAATTTCGTCATGATGCAGTTCATGCCGCAGGACGTGGTCGATCGTGCCAACACATCGCAGCGGCTCGAAGGGCCGGCCAAATTCGGCAAGGACGTCGACTTGAACGGTACCGAGGCGCGCGCATTCATCGCCGAACTGGCCAAGCGCAAAACAATCATCGACCCGACGTTGGTGGTTTGGGAAGCGCAGCTGACATCGGATGGTGGAGTGCCGGCACCCGCCTACGCTTCCTACATGGGGATTATATCACCGGTCTATGACCGCCTTTTCAAAGCGGGCGGCTATCCGCTGGTCGAAGGCTATTCGCGCGACGATTATCGGAAGAGCTGGAAGAAACTGGTTGAGCTCGTGGGAGCGCTGCATCAGGCTGGCGTGACCATCGTTGCCGGAACCGACGGACAGGGGATCGAACTTGTCCGCGAGATCGAGCTTTATAAGGAAGCCGGTTTCACGCCTGCCGAGGCGCTGCAGTCAGCGACGATCGTGCCAGCGAGAATGGTCGGCGCCGATAAGCGGACCGGCTCGATCGCAGTGGGCAAGGAGGCCGATGTCGTCCTGGTCGATGGCGACGTAGCCAATGATCTCGGCGCGCTACGAAGGGTCGTCACCGTCGTCAGCGACGGCTATATTATGGACGGCGATGCGCTTCGCCAGGCTGCCGGGTTCAGCGGCCGGCCGAAGTAGATCTCTGGGCAGGGGGGAAGGATGAACATCTGGGGGAAATTGGC
>DASTVY010000167.1:0-3684 GCA_035758865.1 Sphingomicrobium sp.
CACCATGCGGCTGGCCCAGTCACTCTACGAGGATGGTCTCATCACTTACATGCGGACCGACGGCGTCCAGATGGCGGGGGAAGCGATCAGCGCAGCCCGCCGGGCAGTCGCGGATCGCTACGATGCCGGCTATCTGCCCGACAAGCCTCGCCAATATACCAGCAAGGCCAAGAATGCGCAGGAAGCCCATGAGGCCATTCGGCCGACGGATTTCACCAAGGATCGCGCCGGAAGCGGCGATCACGGCCGGCTTTACCAGTTGATCTTCAACCGGGCGCTCGCCAGCCAGATGGCGTCCGCCCGCCTCGAGCGGACGACCGTCGAGCTGACCGACGGCGCTGGCCGAGCGACGCTCCGGGCAACGGGTCAGGTGACGATTTTCCCCGGTTACCTGGCGCTTTACGAAGAGGGCCGCGACGAAAAGGCGGAGGACGAGGAAGCGGCTCGAATGCCTGCGCTTCGGTCGGGCGACTCCCCGGTGAAGACCGGGGTCGAGGCGACCCAGCATTTCACCCAGCCGCCACCCCGTTATTCGGAGGCAAGCCTAGTCAAACGGCTTGAAGAGCTCGGCATCGGTCGGCCGTCGACCTATGCCGCGACGTTGCAGACGCTGAAGGACCGCGAATATGTGCGGCTCGACAAGAACCGCTTCATTCCCGAGGAGAGCGGGCGGCTGGTTACGGCATTCCTCGAGCGCTTCTTCGAGCGCTATGTCAGCTTCGACTATACGGCCGAGCTCGAGGAGGAGCTGGACGACATCTCCGGCGGCAGGCTCGACTGGCAGAAGATGCTCGAGGAGTTCTGGCGGGACTTCAAACCCAAGGCCGGCGAAGTCATGGACCAGAAGCCGTCGGATGTGACGGCAGCGCTGGACGACTTCCTTTCGCCATGGCTGTTCCCGGACAAGGGCGACGGTTCCGATCCGCGGCTGTGCCCGCTGTGCGGTACCGGCCAACTGGGACTTCGCGGCGGACGCTTCGGCGCCTTCGTGGCCTGCTCCAATTATCCGGACTGCAAATATACCCGCCGGTTCGGCCAGGGCGAGGAAGCGGCCAGTGAAGGTCCGGCCGAGATCGGCAACGGCATCCAGGTCAAGAGCGGGCGATTCGGGCCATATCTGGAGCGCGATGGGACTCGGGCTTCGCTTCCGAAGGACGTTCCGCAGGACGGCTTGACGCTGGAAATGGCGGAGAAACTTCTGTCGCTTCCTCGCGAGATTGGCCCGCATCCGGAGACCGGAAAGCCGATCGTCGCGTCCATCGGCCGTTATGGGCCCTATCTGATGCACGACGGGAAATATGCGCGACTGACGTCGACGGCCGAGGTGTTCGACACGGGAATGAATGCCGCGGTTATGAAGCTAGCCGAAGCGGCTGCGGCCAAGGGCGAGCGCAGCGGCTCGCGCGAGCCGATCGCGGTGCTGGGCCAGCACCCTGAAAGCGGCAAGGATCTCAAGGTGTTGGAAGGCCGCTTCGGTCCCTATGTCAGCGACGGAAGCACGCACGCCACGCTGCCGAAGACTGCGGACCCCAAGGCTGTAACGCTGGAAGAAGCAGTGGCCTTGATCGATGCAAAGGCTGCCAAGGGTCCGTCGAAGGGCAAGCGGAAGGTGAAGGCGCGGAAATCTAAGAACTGAAGTAACTTCACCTCTGCGTTATTCCTGTCCTACAGGCTGTCCGTCATGTCATGAGCGCCGTCGGCCGGTTGCCGTCCCGCGGGCTCATTCTCATTGTCTGACTCAAAGAGATCGAGGACCGCGAGCTTCGCTAACTTCACAAAAATGGCGCCTGGCTCCATGCAAATAGTGAAGTTAAGCAGCCGCGCAGGCCCTGCAGGCCGGATCCGCCACAATCCGGATCTGCCGCCAATTGAGGTTCACTCCGTCGAGCAAATGCAGCGTACCCGCCGAGTCCGGGGCAATGCCGACGATTGCGCGGATCGCCAGCAGCGCCGCATAATTGCCGACGGTCCCGGTCAGCGCCCCCAGCACGCCGAGCTCCGCGCAGGTATCGCAATCGTCGGCATCAAACGCATCGCCAACGAAGCAGCGATAGCAGGGGCGCCCACGGAACATGGCGACTTGTCCCTGGAACTGCTGGGCTGCCGCCGAGATCAGCGGAATTTCCAGCCGAACGGCCGCATCGCTCACAACGAGCCGCGTCGCGAAATTGTCGGTGCCGTCGAGGATCAGGTCATGTCCTGACAGGATGGCGTCGGCATTATCTGCCTCGATCCGGTCCGCTACCGTTCGGCATTCGACGTGAGGATTGCGCTTTCCGATGAAGCGTGCCGCGAGGTCGACCTTGCGCTCGCCGACCTGGTCGCTGCCGTAGATGGGTTGGCGTTGCAGGTTGGAAAGCTCGACGCGATCGTCGTCGATGATGGTCAGCTGCCCGACACCTGCACCTATCAGCGCCGGAATTGCGCCGGAGCCGATGCCGCCTGCCCCGACCACCGCGATCCTCGCAGCCTGGAGCCTCAGCTGGCCGGCACCGCCGATTTGCGGGAGAACAATATGCCGCGCGTAGCGGTCGAGCTCTTCGTCAGAGAGCGCCATGACCGCCGGTCGAGCCGAACCCGCCTGCGCCGCGCGCCGTCTCGCAAAGCTCGTCGACCTCATCGAATTCGGCCAGGGTGACCACGGCAGGCACAAGCTGGGCGATCCGTTCGCCCCGCCGGATCGGGAAGGGCTCGGCGCCATGATTGATCATGATAACCTTCAGTTCGCCGCGATAATCGCTGTCGATCGTGCCAGGCGTGTTGGGCACCGTGATACCATGCTTCAGCGCCAATCCCGAGCGAGGGCGGACCTGGATCTCATAGCCCTCCGGGATTGCCACCTTGAAGCCGGTCGCGACCGCGTGGCGTTGGCCGGGCATCAGGTCCAGATCCTCCGCCGAAACTACGTCCATCCCGGCAGCGCCATGGGTAGCATAGCTGGGGAGGGGTAGCCCCTCGCCATGGGGAAGCCGGGTCAGGCGGATGCGAATGGTCACTGAAGCTCCTCTGCGATGCGGGTAATCAGGTGGCGGGCGACATCTTCCTTGGCCGCCTCCGGCCAGTCTTCGACGCCGTCGCTGGTGACAAGGTGAATGCGATTGTGGCTTCCGCCCATGACGTTCCCGGACACGTCGTTGGCCAGGATCCAGTCTGCCTTTTTGGAGGCCAGCTTCGAGCGGGCATTGGCGACCACGTCGTTGGTTTCGGCGGCAAAGCCGATCAGCAGCCGGGGGCGGTCGGGATGATCGCCCAGGGTCGCTAAAATGTCGGGATTGGGCGCGAACCTCAGTTCCGGCGGGCCGTCGCCTTTCTTCAGCTTGGTGGTGGCCGGCTCGACCCGCCAGTCCGCGACTGCCGCGACAAGGATTGCAGCGTCGGCGGGCAGCGCCGTCTCCACGGCGTCGGCCATTTGCTGCGCCGTTTCAACATCGATCCGCACCACTCCACCCGGCGTCGGCAGCGACACTGGGCCGGCGATCAAAGTCACCCGCGCACCTGCCTGGGCGGCGGCCGCGGCGATGGCGAACCCCTGCTTTCCCGAGGATCGATTGGCGATGACCCTGACCGGGTCGATCGGTTCATGGGTCGGGCCTGCGGTAACGAGGACGTGCTTACCGGCGAGCAATCCCGGAACGCCTTCGTCAACGGAAATGGCATCGCCCAGCAGCGCGCGAATTCGATCGC
>DASTVY010000225.1:0-4585 GCA_035758865.1 Sphingomicrobium sp.
GCACCAAGGTCGTCAATACCCACCCGGAGCTCAAGCAATGGGGCGTCGGATCGCCTGCCAAGATCGACCTCGATCCGCTGGTCACCGAGCGCGGCAAGTACAACGCGACCAAGCGGATGAAGCTGGCCTCCGCCTACCCGATCGTCGAAGGCTATAAGCAGAAGCCGGCCCTGGGCTATTATCTGCACTTCGAAGACCCGATGCAGTTCCACCAGCTGAGCGCCAGCTTCAGCGTGTCGCCGTGGGACGGCATTCCGGACAAGGAGTGGTTCCACGCCGACATCGAGTATCGCACGCTCAACTGGAAGCTGCGCTACTGGCACGACGATGCCGACATCTACGACCTGGCCGGTCCGGTGCTTCGCAGCCGCAAGGGCGACGCGATCATCATCGGCTACAACAAGACGAAGATCTACGATCCGCCGCGCCAGCTCGACATATTCGGCAGCGTAGCCGGCTATTTCGGGCTGGAGGAACTACCATCGGCACAGAACGTGGCGAGCCCGAAGGATATCTATTCGGCGGAAGCCGGCGTCAAATACACCAATACTACCAGCGCGCTGGGCGGGGTCGATCATGAAAAGGGAATCGCCTGGCGTGCCGTCACCGGAATCGACCATGCCGAGGGCCAGGAGTTCCCGCGGCTGTGGGGCGGGATCGATTATGGGGTTCCGCTGCCGTGGCCGAACAGCTCGGTATGGGCCTATGGCCAGGCCGGGATCGTCGGCGGCGATTCCGACAGCCCGCTGGGAGCGCTTTATTTTGGCAGCTTCCGCAACAACTATGTCGATAACCGGCCCGAGAAGCGGTACCGAGAGCTGGAGGCTTTTCCGGGGTTCGAGATCGACCAGATCGCTGCGCGCAAGTTCGGCAAGCTGACCGGCGAGATCAACCTGCCGCCGGTGCGTTTCGAGGAAGTGGGCACGGCCGCCTTCTTCCTGAGCTATGCCCGTCCGGCGATGTTCGGAGGCGCGATGCTGCTGCGTTCGCCGGAGGACCGGAGCTATCGCCTGTTTAGCCTGGGTGCGCAGGTCGATCTGGGGTTCACGGTGGTGATGCGGCTACCGATGGTCTTTTCGGTCGGTATCGGCCATGGTTTCGGCGACAAGGACATTGACGGGCGAACTGAGTGGATGGCGTCGCTGAAAATCCTGTGAGCTGTCGGCGATGATCGCCGAAGCTCTCGACTGGTCGGTCGCACTGGTTCCGGTGCTGGTTATGGTCCTGCTGTTCGCCTGGCTGGACGTGTTCAAGCTCATGGCGCCGCGCGAGCTGGTCGGCCCGCTGATCATGGGCGGTCTCATGGCTTTGGTCGCCTGGCCGATCAGCGGCCAGATGCTCGACACTCTGCCGATGGGCTACAGCTTCTACAGCAGGATCGTCGCTCCATGGATCGAGGAAGCGCTGAAGGCCGTTCCGATCATGATCCTGATCGCCGCCAACCGCATCGGCTACAAGATCGATGCGATCATTTTCGGCTTCGCCATCGGGGCTGGATTCTCCGTGGTCGAAAACGCCTTTTACCTCGTCCGCTATCCGGAGCTGAGCGTTCCCGTCTGGATTGTCCGGGGGCTGGGCACCGCCGTCATGCATGGAACCACGACCGCGATCCTCGCCGCGGTCGCCCATGAATTGGGCGAGCGCAAGCTGCGCGGTCAAGGCAATGGCTGGACCTTCAACCTCTTGTGGTTCGTCCCGGGCTATCTCGCCGCGAGCCTCATCCACATCATCTTCAACCAGTTCCCGGACCGGCCGGGACTGGTGATGCTGACGACGCTGGTGGTTGCCCCGATCGTCGTGATCGGCCTGCTGCGCTTTGGCGAAGGCGAGGCGCAGCAATGGCTGGTCGAGGAAAGCGAAGGGCATCGCCGCTGGCTGGAAGAATGGCGGGGCGGGGGCTTTCCGGCCGACGCCAGCGGCCAGCGTATCGCCGCGCTGGCTGGTCGCGCCAGCAAGGTCGAGAGCGAGCGGATCCGCGAATATTGCATGCTGAAGACCGAGCTGGTGCTAAATGCCGAGGAAGAACTGCTCGACCGTGACCGAAAGCTCGAGGAAGGCGAAGCGGAGCGGCTCAAGATGGGCTTTGCGCGGCTTGAAGAGTTGCAGAAACAGCTCGGCCGGGCGGGCTTCGCGGCGCTTCGCCGACTGCTTCCGTTCAGCCGCAACGACGAATGGGAACTGGCGGAGCTCCAGGAGCTAATCGCCCAATCCAAGGACAATTGACGCTCCGCCCTCGCCGTGGCAGCGGCTGGCGACGGGAGAGGCCATGACGACGACCACCATCGAGCAATTGGAAGCCAAGCGCGCACAGGCGCGGCTGGGCGGCGGGGAGAAGCGCATCGCTGCGCAACATGCCAAGGGGCGGCTGACCGCGCGCGAGCGCGTGACCGTGCTGCTCGATCCCGGCAGCTTCGAAGAAGTCGACATGTACGTCGAGCATAATTGCGTCGATTTCGGCATGGAGACGCAGAAGGTGCCGGGCGACGGCGTCGTCACCGGATCGGGCACGATCAACGGGCGGCTGGTCTATGTCTTCGCCCAGGACTTCACCGTGTTCGGCGGGTCGCTGTCGGAACGGCACGCCGGCAAAATCTGCAAGATCATGGACGCCGCGATGAAGGTCGGAGCGCCGGTCATCGGCCTCAACGATTCTGGCGGCGCACGAATCCAGGAAGGTGTCGCTTCGCTCGGCGGTTATGCGGAGGTGTTTCAAAGGAACGTGCTGGCATCGGGCGTCGTGCCGCAGATCAGCCTGATCATGGGCCCTTGCGCCGGCGGCGCGGTTTATTCGCCAGCGATGACCGACTTCATCTTCATGGTGAAGGATTCGAGCTACATGTTCGTCACCGGCCCCGATGTGGTGAAGACGGTGACCAACGAGGTGGTGACCCAGGAGGAATTGGGGGGCGCCGTCACCCACACCACCAAGTCGGGCGTGGCCGACGTCGCGTTCGAGAATGACATCGACGCGCTGATCGCGACCCGGGAATTTTTCGACTATCTGCCGCTCAGCAACCGCCACGACACTCCCGAGCGGCCGTGCGCCGACCCGTGGGACCGAACTGAGGACAGCCTCGACAGCCTGATCCCGCCGTCGGCCAACCAGCCTTATGACATGCACGAGCTGATCCGGAAGGTCGCCGACGAGAGCGACTTTTTCGAGCTTCAACCGAACCATGCGGCGAACATCATCATCGGTTTCTGCCGGATCGAGGGAAAGACCGTTGGCGTCGTCGCCAACCAGCCGATGGTGCTGGCCGGCTGCCTCGACATCAACGCATCGAAGAAGGCAGGGCGGTTCGTCCGCTTCTGCGATGCGTTCGAAATTCCGATCCTGACCTTCGTCGACGTTCCGGGTTTCTTGCCGGGGGTCGGTCAGGAACATCACGGGATCATCAAGCATGGCGCGAAATTGCTGTTCGCCTATGCCGAAGCGACCGTGCCGAAGATCACGGTCATCACGCGCAAGGCCTATGGCGGGGCCTACGACGTCATGGCGTCGAAGCACCTCCGCGGCGACTTGAACTATGCCTGGCCGACCGCCGAGATCGCGGTGATGGGGGCCAAGGGAGCGGTCGAGATCATTTTCCGCAAGGACGCGAAAGACGCGGAAACCATCGCCAAACGGACGGCGGAATATGAAGAGCGCTTCGCCAACCCATTCGTGGCGGCGAGCAAGGGCTTCATCGACGAGGTGATCATGCCGCATTCGACGCGGCGGCGGGTCGCCTTGGGATTGCGCAAGCTGCGTGACAAGCAGCTCGAAAATCCGTGGAAGAAGCACGACAATATTCCGCTTTAACCCGTCATGCTGAGTTCGCATTAGCCGAATTGCCCTGGCCATTCGTCATACTGAACTTGTTTCAGCATCCATTTATTACGTAGGGCGGTGCGAGTGACGGAATTAACCCTGAGACAAGTTCAGGGTGACGGAGCGAGACATGAAACTCGGAAGACTCAACCACGTAGGCGTGGCCACCCCGTCGATCGAACAATCGGTCGCCTTGTACCGCGAGCGGATGGGCGCGCAGGTAGTGCGCGATCCGTTCGACCTTGCGGCGCAGGGAGTTCGGGTCTGCTTCGTCGACACGCCCAATTCGCAGATCGAGCTGATCGAGCCGCTGGGCGCGGATTCGCCGATCGTCAAATTCCTCGAGCGCAATCCGGAAGGTGGGCAGCACCACCTCTGCTTCGAGGTGCCGGATATCGAAGCGGCACGCGCCTTCTACGACAGCAAGGGAGTGCGGATCCTCGGCCCGACGCGGATCGGGGCGCACGGTACGCCGATCTTCTTCCTCCATCCCAAGGACATGGGCGGCGTGCTGACCGAGATCATGGAATCGCCGAAGCAGGCGCATTAGTCATGAGCTGGCGGGTGGCGATCGGTGCGTTGATGTTGTGCTGCTCACCCGGCGTTGCCCGATCGCCAGATTTAACATTGGCGCCAAATGTGGCTGCGCCATCCGCCAGTCCCGGGACTCACAAAATCGGTGATCATGCCTTTTTCTATCGGCCAGCCGGCACTTCGACATCACACCGGCCGCTGATCGTCCTGCTCCACGGCGCGGGGATGTCCGCGCGTACC
>DASTVY010000331.1:0-8757 GCA_035758865.1 Sphingomicrobium sp.
CTGAAGGAGTCCGCCAAATTGGGCTTCGACCAGGCCTGGGTGCCAGCGGGCACCGAAGGAACAGGCTCAAGCTCGCTCGCGCGGTTCGGCAGACTGAAGGAGCTGGTCGACCAGATCCTTGGCCGCTAGCGCGGGCGAGCCAGTCCATGAACGCGCCGTTTACCTAGCTTCAACACACGCAATGATATCGCGCAGGTCATGAAGGTCGCCGTCAGCGCAATCATCGCTGCCCAGTTCGTGGCTGCCCTGTTGATCGAAGCCTTCTCCGGCTTTCGATACTCGCCGCCATGGCTGTTCTACCTGCTCGGTGCGTCCGGGATGATCGTCCTCTCGCTATCCGGACTGACCTTTTTCTGGCTGGCGCAGCTGGAACGAGCCAGGGTGATGAACAAGCGCGAGGTTGTGCTCGCCCGGCTGAGAAGTTCGGACTTGCCGTTCATCTACTGGGCCGTTGCCGCGCAATTCTGCCTGCTCGGCTGGCTGAAGGCAGCAATGCCGTTCAGCGTCGGTTTTCAGGCGGACCAGCTGCTAGCGGATGCCGACGCCTGGATCTTCTTCGGGAACGATCCCTGGCGCCTGGTCCAGTGGCTTCCCCCGACATTGATCGACACCGCCTATGTGACATGGGCCCAATCGACGCTCTTCATGATGGCGATCCTGCCCTTGTTTCCAAAATCGAAGAAGCGCGACCGGGCGATGATTTCCTTCTTCCTGGTCGTATCGGCTTCGGCAATCCTGCAGTACGCCCTGCCGTCGGCCGGTCCGATTTTCTACGAGCGACTAGGCTTTGGAGACCGTTTCGCAGACCTGCCTTCAAGGCCGTGGGCGACGGTCACCGCCGATTACCTTTGGGCCAATTACCTGGACAATGGGTCGAGGGTCGGGGCGGGGATCAGCGCCTTCCCATCGCTGCATGTGGCGGGGGCCGCCTGGGTTGCGGCGGTCGTCACCAGCTTTTCCCGCAAACTGGCGCCGGTGGCCTGGGCCTATTTCGCGCTGATCCTGCTGGGCTCGGTCTATCTCGGGTGGCACTATGCGCTGGACGGCATCGCGGGCCTGATCATCGCGCTGGTCATGTACCGGCTGGTGTCGCGCAGCCCGCGGCTGGAAGCCAAGCTGCTCCCGGCGGCGTGACTTAGCGTCTCATTGGTGAGGAGCGGGCTGTTCCTTCTTCATCCCTTCATGCTTCATGTGCTCCATCATCATGGACATCATGTCCCGGCAATGAGCCATTTGCTCCATCATCTGCTGATGCTTCGCAGGGTCCGCCATCATCGAGTGCATCGGATTCTGGGGTGGGGTGGGAGCCGTCTGGGTCGACGGGGCGGCCTGGTGCTCATGCTCTACGGCTTGGGTTTGCTGCGCTGCCTGCGCTGAGACTGCGGCGAAGGCTATCCCAATCGCAAACCCAATCGCTACTGACCTCAAGTTGCTCATCTCTATCTCCTCAAGCTTGCACTCCGCGGCGACGGACCAATGCTATCGCCGGTCAAGTCGAGCAAACATGTTATAAAGCGCCGCGAGGACAGCGCCGCTCAGCGCCCCGAACAAAAACGACCAAAGACCGCCCTCGAGCAATGCGACGCTTGACGTTGGCTCAGCAGATGAGAACAGGCCTATGTAGGCGTGCGTGGGACTGGACAGCGGGATGAAAGTGCCAAGCCAGCAGAGGCCGAAGATCACGGCCGCTCCAACTCCGAGCGTTGCAGCAAGCCGCACAACTCCTATGCGGTGAAGGCGGCTATCAACATGGGTGGTTTCGGAAGCCATGTGTCTTCCTTGCCAGTTGCGGCCTAAACCGGTCGATACGCAATGTCCGCAATGGGTGGAATGCGGACTTAGCAATCGATCGTTCGGATCGAAGACCAGCGCCCTCGACGGCAATTTCGGTTCCTATGGCCACAACTTTCAACAGATGTGGGCCAGTGAGCCCGCGTACATCGACAACGCTCGCGGACCCGCTAATCTGCCCCGAAACTTTGGGGGAAATTGCATGATGACTCATCTTCGCCTTGCGGTCGGCGTTGCCCTTGCGGCGATAACCGCACCTGTGATCGCGCAGCAGCGGCCGGACCAGGTCCAGGCGCGGCAGATGTTTGAAAAAGTCATTACGTTCCGCACGTCGCAGGGCCAGGGCCAGGTACCGCCGATGGTCGCCTATCTCGAAGGCGTGCTGCGCGAAGGCGGCGTACCGGCCGACAACATCGTCAAGCTCCCGAAGGCCGAAACCGTCGGCATGTTGGTGCGCGTGCCCGGTACCGACCGCAACGCGAAACCCATCCTCTTTTCGGCGCATATGGATGTGGTCGATGCGCGGCCCGAGGACTGGAAGCGCGATCCATATAAATTGATCGAGGAGAACGGCTTTTTCTACGGACGCGGAACGCTGGACAACAAGGCCGGGGTCGTGGCCCTAATGTCGACCATCCTTCGCATGCAAGAGAGGGGCGTGAAGCCGAAGCGCACCCTCGTCTTCGCCTTCATCGGGGACGAGGAAACCGGGCTCGACGAAGCGGACGGGACGACCCGCCAGGTCGCCGCTCATCCGTGGGTGAAGGGCGCTGAATATGCCATCAACACCGATGCCGGCGGCGGCCTCCTGTCACCCGAAGGCAAGCCGATCGTCTATCTCGTTCAGGGCGCCGAGAAAACTTACGCAACATTCGAACTGACGGCCACCAACCAAGGTGGCCATAGCTCGCGCCCGCGCACCGACAACGCAATCTATGAAATTGCCAGGGCTGTGACGCGGCTCGACGAATATCGTTTCCCTGCCATGGCGAACGAACTCACCCGCGCCTATCTCGGCGCGGTCGGCAACGTCACGCCCGGCCCGGAGGGTGAAATGCTGAAACGCTTCGCCGCCAATCCACAGGACAGCGCGGCCGCGGACGCGATCGCGGGCGTTCCCGAATTTGTCGGCACGACGCGCACCACTTGCGTCGCCACCATGCTCAGCGCCGGGCACGCGGAAAACGCCCTGCCGCAAAAGGCGACTGCCACGGTCAACTGCCGCATCTTCCCCGGCGTATCGATCGATGACGTGCAGAAGCAGCTGACGACCCTCGTCGCCGACCCGAAGATCACCGTGAAGGTTCTCGGCGCACCCTTCTCCAGCCCGGTGTCGGAGCTGCGCCCCGATATTGAGCGCGCCATTACCCAGTCTATTCGCAAACGATACCCGGGCGTGGCCGTCACGCCCTATCTTGAATCGGGCGGCACCGATGGAATGGTCTATCGCACCGCCGGCATTCCGACTTGGGCTACGTCAGGGGTTTTCATCAAACCCAACGAAATGTTTGCGCACGGCCTCGACGAGCGGATCCCGACCAAGAGTTTCTACGACGGCCTTGACCATATCTGGGACCTCGCACTGACGCTCGGCGACAGTGAGAAGTCCAAATAGGAAACGCTCATATCCGCAATGGGTGGAAAGCGGACATTGCAATCCGGCTGAAGCAACCTCCGGGAGCAGCTCAGCAGTTATAAACGCCAGCAGCGCAGCGCCGTGTTGTACGACGGGCCACGCCAGCAACACTGACCGGCGTCAACGGACGGCCTACTCTCGCTTCGGCGGGAGGGATCAGGCTGAACGAGCTCATGCCGGTGAGGTTCGCCGCCTCCGATCCGACGACGCCGATGATTGCCGCCAGAAGCACGAGCTTCAGTTTCCTGGAGATAGTCATTTCTCTGCTCCTATCCTGTAGTTCTCGGGCAGGTCGCTTGTTTCCTTAAGGGTCTCGAGGTCCTTGATGTCCATCTTCGTCGCGCCCGACGGCGGCGTGAAGCTGTAATCGGAGGAGCTTGCCGCCGTGCTGGCCTTCCAGTCACGGATCGTCATCGTAAATTGTGGAGCCTGGTCGACGCCCTTGCTGGTGATCACATAGCGACAAGGATAGGGTTGATCGCCTTGCGCGATCCAGATCTGCCAGTCGGTATCCTTGGCGCGGAATGCAAGGTGATCGCACTCCTTGCCGTCGATCACGCCGCTGCCGAGATCCTTCACGTCGGTGACGTCGGTCATCAGCGCATCGTAGACATTGGAACCCAGCAAGTCTGCGCCCGGAAGCTGCCGGTGGAACTTGTCACGGAGTTGGTCGATCACGGAGTCGGTCGTGCCCGTCACTTCGGCCTGCATGTAGGCGTTCTTGCCCTTGCCGAAGAATGTCAGGGTTTTCCCGTCATAGACCGTTTCAGTATCGGAAAACCCGGTCTTCCGCGTCGTCCGCAACTTGTCCGGCCGGCTAAGATCCACTGTCCCCGACATCGCGATCTGCAGCTTCTGGTGATCTTCGGAGACAACCTCGAAAACGGAGTCGTAGCTCAGGGAAATGGATTTCTGCGCCGCGAGATAGTCGGACATGGCCTTGAGGAGGCCTTTCGCATTTTGCGCAGTCGCATCTTGCCCGGCCGCGGCCTGAGTCCCGGCTTGCTCAGTCGCGACCGGTTCAGCTGCATTTTGCTCGGCCGCATTTTCCTGAGCCGGCTTGGAACAGGAAGGCAGACCAGGCCCAATGATCAAGGTCAGCGCGGCAGCAGATAGCAACGCCCTGCGGATATTGTCCTTCATGGGTGAGATCCCCTTCTTCTTGTTTCGAAGCGACCACATCGAATTGAGGAGCGAGCTGTAGTGGGCTCAGCGGCCCATGCTATCGGGAGCAATCCGTATACGGCCGTAGGAAAAGAAGGCGTAGCCGCTTGGGTGGGGTTACGAGATGCGGACAACTAGTCCGTAATGACCGCAATGGGTCGAGAGGGTGGATCAGGCACCCTTCGCTCACAATCAGGGTGGCGCTTCCCAAAGTCCCCGGCTAGCCGGGGCGAGTATGACCGCGCTCGACATCTTTGTGATCCTTCTGCTCGGCGGCGCCGCGCTGGTC
Source organism: Sphingomicrobium sp. (assembly GCA_035758865.1). Classification (GTDB taxonomy): domain Bacteria; phylum Pseudomonadota; class Alphaproteobacteria; order Sphingomonadales; family Sphingomonadaceae; genus Sphingomicrobium. The sequence goes on from DASTVY010000331.1 coordinate 4,881, forward strand.
GGCTTCATCCGCGGATTCGCCCATGAAGTGCTCGCGCTTGCGGCGTGGGTCGTTGGGATCGCCGCGCTGAAGTTGTTCCATACATCACTCCAGGAACGGCTGATCGATCCGGTCGGGACCGAGGCCGGGGCGAGCGTGCTGGCCTTCGCACTGCTGTTCCTGCCGGCCTATATCGGGGTGAAGATGTTTGCTCGGGCAGTGGGCGGCAAGGCGCGCCGATCGATCCTCGGGCCGGTCGACCGATTGCTTGGCGGCGGGTTCGGGATGGTCAAGGGATTGGCCGGGGCAACCCTGTTCTTCCTGCTGGCGAACCTGGCGACCGACATGGTTTATGGCGGGGACGCCGACCGGCCGGAATGGATGACGGAATCGCGCACCTATCCGCTGCTCAATGCCACCGGACGGGCGGTCGTCGATTGGGTGGAGACGCGGCGCGGCGATGGAGAAGCGGCGTGATCCGGCTTTACGATACGATGGAGCGGGAAAAGCGGCCGTTCGTGCCGCTGAACAAGCAGCGGATCACCATGTACGTGTGCGGACCGACGGTCTATGGCCGCGCCCATATCGGCAATGCGCGTCCGGCCGTGGTGTTCGACACGCTGGCGCGGCTGATCCGGCACGAGTTCGGCGAAAGCAACTTGATTTACGCGCGGAACGTTACGGATGTGGACGACAAGATCATCAACTCAGCCAAGGAAGAGGGCGTCGACCCGTCGGTGATCACCGAGCGCTACGAGCGCTTCTACCTGGAGGACATGGGGGCGCTCGGAGTCAGGCCGCCCGACATCGCGCCGCACGCGACGCAGGAAATCCCGGCGATGATCGCGCTCATCGAGGAGCTGATCGCCAAAGGTTTCGCCTATGAAGCCGAGGGGCACGTCCTGTTCAACGTGCCCAGCGACGAGGATTATGGGGCGCTGTCGAAGCGCGACCGCGAGGCGATGCTTGCCGGGGCGAGAGTCGAGGTTGCGCCCTACAAGCGCGATCCTGCCGACTTCGTGTTGTGGAAGCCGAGCGAAGAGGGCGTGGTCGGCTGGGACAGCCCGTGGGGCCGCGGACGTCCGGGCTGGCATGTCGAATGCTCGGCCATGATCCGCGCGCATCTGGGAGAGACGATCGACATCCATGGCGGCGGGCTCGACCTCATCTTCCCGCATCATGAGAATGAGATCGCGCAGAGCCGCAGCGCGCACAACGACATGCCGCTGGCGCGCTTCTGGGTCCACAATGGCTTCGTCGACATGGGTGCCGAGAAAATGTCGAAGAGCCTCGGCAACATCATAACGGTCGACCAGCTGCTGGAGGCAGGTCATCGCGGCGAAGTGCTTCGGCTGGCGCTGCTATCGGCGCACTATCGCCAGCCGCTGCCGTGGACCGACCAGCTCATCGCCCAATCCAAGGCAGTGCTCGATCGTTGGTATCGGCAGCTTGGCGACGTCGAACCTTTCGGCGAGTTGGCCCCATTCTGGGAAGCGCTGTCGGACGACCTCAACACGCCGCAAGCGATCTCGGTCATCAACCAGTTCCTGCGGTCATCAGATGAGCCGATCGACGAGGATTACGCCTTCTTCCAAGGCGGGCGCGAACAGATGCTCGCGGCCTGCGCCGCCGCGGCGCGAGGCCTTGGCCTGCTCTCCATGAGCAAAGAGGAGTGGTTCCAGGGGGAGGGCGACTCCAGCGATATCGACGCGCGGATCGCGGCGAGGACCGAAGCCAAGAAAAACCGCGACTTTGCCGAGGCAGACCGGATTCGTGACGAGTTGAAAGCCGAAGGGATATTGTTGGAAGACGGGCCGGGTGGCACCACATGGCGAAGGGAATGAAGACCATTTCCGTTCGTCCTGAGGAGCCATTGAGCTTGTCGAAATGGCGTCTCGAAGGACAGCCCTTCGAGACGGGCCTTCGACAGGCTTCGCCTGCTCTGTTCCCTCCTCAGGGCGAACGGTTTGGGGGTGATCTAGCTTGACCGAGCCGCTCTACACCCGCGAAATCCTGCGCCTGGCGGCGTCGATACCCTATCTTGAGCCGTTCGAGGAGCTGGAAGGCGCCACCGAGCTTCGATCGCCCACTTGCGGCAGCCGGATGCGGATGGCCGTGGAACTAGATTGGGCCGACCGGGTGGTCCGAATTCGGCAGGCGGTCGAGGCCTGCGCATTCGGCCAGGCCACGGCGGCGCTGTTGGGCGGTCACGCAATGGGACGGAGCGTCGAAGAGGCTGCAACGGCGCTCCAGGAGCTGGAAAGCTGGCTGGCAGGCAAGGGCGACGTTCCGCCGTCCTGGCCCGGCCTCGAAGCGCTTGCGCCCGCCCGATCCCGCAAGGGTCGGCACGGCGCGATCCTGCTGCCGTTCCGGACCCTGGTTGCGGCAATCGAGCAGGCCAAATGACGGTCGAAGCCCAGGCGATCGAGACGACCAGCGCCATCCTGGAAAGCGGCGCGATCATGCTGGGCACAGCCTTGCTGTTCGTTACCCTGTTCCGGAAACTGAAGCTTGGCGCGACCCTCGGCTACATCGTCGGCGGAGCGATCATCGGGCCGCATCTGCTCGGCCTGGTCCAGGATCCCGAAGACATGGCAAGCATCTCGGAAATCGGGATCGCGCTGCTGCTGTTCCTCGTTGGCCTGGAGCTTCACCCAAGTCGCCTGTGGCGATTGAGGAAAGACATATTCGGACTGGGGTTGGCACAGGTGATTCTGTGTGGCCTTGCACTGACCTTTTTCATCCATCTGACACTGGGCGTTAGCGCGGCAGCCGCGTTCGCGATCGGGCTTCCGCTGGGCCTTTCGTCGACCGCTCAGGTGCTGCCGATGTTGCGCTCCGACAATGAGCTGACCACGCCGCAGGGCGAGCGGGCGTTTTCGATCCTGCTGTTCCAAGACCTGGCCATCGTCCCGATGATTACCATCATTGCGGCCTTGTCGCGGGTCCCGCCCGACCCGGCAGATCCGAGCGGCTGGACGCTGGCATGGTACACCCTCCTGGCCATTGCCGGACTGGTGCTGGCCGGCCGATGGGTCCTCAACCCGATGTTCCGGCTCATAGGCCGCCTCGCGGAACGAGAGCTGTTCGTCGTCGCGGGCCTGTTCGCAGTCGTGGCCTCGTCTGCATTGATGCACTCCCTCGGCCTGTCGGTCGCGCTGGGCGCCTTCGTCGCCGGCGTCATGCTTGCGGAATCGCCCTACCGGCACGAGCTGGAGAGCGACGTCGAGCCGTTCCGATCGATCCTGCTGGGGCTCTTTTTCCTGTCGGTCGGCATGATGCTCGACCTTGGGATTATTGCGGCGCGGCCGGTCCTGGTGATCGGCGTCGCTGTCGCGGTCATCGTCATCAAGTGCCTGATTATTGCGGCGCTGGCGCGAGGGTTCGGAAACAGCTGGCCTCGCAGCGTCAGGCTGGGCCTGCTGCTCAGCCAGGCCGGCGAATTCGGTTTTGTCCTGTTTACGCAGGCCGCCAACGCCCAGTTGATCCTTCCCGAAGCCGCCTCGCTGTTCGGTGCGGTCGTCACCTTGTCGATGGCGGCAACGCCGTTCCTGATGCGGCTGACGGACTGGCTCGAGAAGCGCGAGGGAGCGAGTGCTGACGGGCTCGAGGGACCCGAGCTGTCGCCGGACACCAGCGTCATCGTGGTCGGCTACGGCCGGTTCGGCCAGACGGCGGCCCAGATGTTGATGGCCAAGCGGATCGCAGTCACCCTGATCGACACCGAGCCCGAGATGATCGAAACGGCAGGGAGTTTCGGCACCAAGGTCTATTACGGCAACGGGATGAGGATCGACCTGCTGCGGCTTGCCGGAGCCGAGACGGCGAAGGCGATCCTGTTCTGCAACGATAACCGAGATGGCGAACTGACGCGCGAGGCAATCAGCCGGGTGCTCGA
>DASTVY010000348.1:0-24189 GCA_035758865.1 Sphingomicrobium sp.
AAGAGATTCTGGAGCCCTAGTCGAAGCATTCCCCCCTGCGCCGCCGGCAGCCGTTCGTTGGAACGCCGTCGTGGGCGCGGGGGGTTTTTTCCGAGAAAATCAGGCGACGGCGCGGCGGACTTTCTTCGTGCTCTCGGTGCCGAGCGCCGCCTCCGCCTCGTAACGCTGAATGAGGTAGCGGTCGTCTTCATTCCACGGATGGAATCCGGGCATGAAGAATGCCGCCCAGGCGCTGAATACTTTCCGCATCATGCCGGGCTTGACCCACATGAACCACAATAGCCCCAGCCAGGCTTTTGGCCCCGTAATGCCGTCCTGCCGGAGCAATTCGATTGCTCCCAGCGTCCTATGAACCACGAAATTATAGGTGGCGTTCAGCATCACCTTGGCTTTCACCTTCCACCGCTTGGAACGCGGCCAGTGGCGGGTCGCATGAAGCCAGGTGTCATAAGCGACACCCTTATGTTCAATCTCTTCGATCGCATGCCAGCGCCACATGGCCGCCGCCTCGGCTTCGGCCGGCCCGAGATGGCGCGGATCGGCCAGCAGCTCATGTGCAAAGATGGCGGTGAAATGCTCGAGCGCCATGGTCGATGCCAGCCAGGCGATCTTCGGCTTGGATTTGACGAAGTCGAGCCGGGCCTCGATCCGGGCATCGAGTGGCGCCAGATCATAACCCCCGTCCACGGCCGCCTTGTTGAAGGCGGCATGCTCGCGGCTGTGGATCGCTTCCTGAGTGGTGAAGCCCTTGATCTCCTCGGCAAGCTTTGCGGAAGCACCGTCGCGGAACAGGCGCACGCTCTCCACGAAGAAGGCTTCACCCTTGGGGAAGGTCGCCGACAGCGCGTTGTAGAATGCGGTCGCGAAAGGATCGCCTCCATGCCACCAGCGGCCCGGCTTATTCTCGCGCGCGAAGCGGCGGTCGCGCGGCGTGATGCTGAGGTCCGAAGGGGTCACACTTGCGGTGGGCATGATTACACTCCAAGCACCATGTGGAACGATCGTAGAGATTTACTAACATAAATGTCAATAAAATTACTAAGCCGCAAACGCCTTTCGCCGCAGGAAAGCCGCGCTTTGGCGGTTGCGGCCGCGCGCCAATTGCTTCGCGACGAGGGGGTGGCGGCAGTCACTCTGAAGGCGGTCGCGGCAAAGGTCGGCCGGACCCATGCCAATCTGCTCCACCATTTCGGGAGCGCGGCCGGTCTTCACCGCGCCCTGGCTGAGGACATTGCGGCGACCGTGTCCGAATCCATCAACGAAGCGATCGGCAAGCGGCGCCGCGGCGAGGCCAGCGAGCGCGACGTGGTCGACGCGATGTTCGACGCATTCCACGCGGAAAGGGTCGGGGAACTGATCGGCTGGATTGCCCTGACCCGCCAGCGCGAGGCGCTGGAACCGGTAGTCGAGACGATCCGGAGCATCGTCGAAGACTTCCGCGCTGCCGGCGACACGCGGCCGATGGACCGAGTCACCCTTGGACTGGTGCTGATGGCGATCGGCGACAGCCTGGCCGGCGACGAAATCGCCGCGGCAAGCGGGCTTCCGCGCGAGGCGGTTCGGGACGACGCCGTCGGCCTGATCAAGGGGATCGTTGGGGAACCATAGGAGAAGGCGGATGATCAGCGGCGCCCATGTCATGATCTTCACGCAGGACGAGGCTGCGGACCGGGCCTTCTTCCGCGATGTACTGGAAATTCCCTGCATCGACAGCGGCGGCGGCTGGCTGATCTTCAAGCTGCCTCCAGCGGAGCTCGGCATCCACGGTGGCGAGCGCAACGATTTCCACCAGCTCTACCTCATGTGCGACGATCTCGACGCCGCGATCGCGCGCCTTGCGGGCAAGGACGTTGCCTGTTCCGAAGTGAAATCGGCCAGCTGGGGACGCTTCACGGGCGTGCCGCTTCCCGGCGGCGGGACCATCGGCCTTTACGAAGCGCGTCACGCCCGGCCGTAACACCGCTGCCTTTTCGCCGTATTTATCGTTAAAGCGCGGCCCATGCATTTTCTCGACCAGGCCAAGATCTTCATTCGCTCCGGCGCGGGCGGGCCGGGGGCAGTCAGCTTCCGGCGCGAGAAGTTCATCGAGTTCGGCGGACCCGACGGTGGCGACGGCGGCAAGGGCGGCGACATCGTATTCGAGGCGGTACCAGGCCTCAATACGCTGATCGACTTTCGCTACACCCAGCATTTTCGCGCGCCCCGTGGCAAGGGCGGCGCCGGCTCGAACATGACCGGAGCGGGCGGCAAGGACCTGCTGGTCAAGGTGCCGGTCGGAACTCAAATCCTGGCTGACGATGAAGAACGGACGGTCCTCGCCGATTTCACCGAGGTGGGGCAGCGAATCCACTTCCTGAAAGGCGGCGACGGCGGTCGCGGCAACGCCAGCTACAAGACGTCGACCAACCGGGCACCGCGCCAGCATGGCACCGGCTGGCCAGGCGAGGAAATGTGGGTTTGGCTGCGCCTCAAGCTGCTCGCCGACGTCGGCCTGGTAGGCCTTCCCAACGCCGGCAAATCGACCTTCATCAACGCGGTCACCAATGCCCGCGCCAAGGTCGGCGCCTATGCCTTCACCACGCTCCGGCCGCAGCTGGGAGTGGTCAATCATCGCGGCCGCGAGTTCGTCGTCGCCGATATCCCGGGCCTGATCGAGGGCGCCGCCGAAGGCGCGGGGGTCGGCGACCGATTCCTGGGCCATATCGAACGGTGCCAGGTCCTTCTCCACCTGGTCGACGCCAATGACGAGGATGTCGCCACCAGCTACAGGATCGTCCGCGACGAGCTGGAGGCATATGGCGAAGGCCTTGCCGACAAGCCGGTGGTCGTAGCGCTCAACAAGGTCGACACGCTGGACGATGAATTGACCGCTGCCCTATCCGCCGAACTCCAGGAAGCCAGCGGCAAGGCGGTGTTCGCCTTGAGCGCGGCCGGTGGAACCGGCGTCGGAGCCGTGCTCGACGCGCTGCTGGAGCGGCTCACGGTGCAGCGCGTCGAGGACGAGGGCCCGGCCGAGCCGATCGAATGGTCGCCGGTCTGACCCTGGCCATCACCGGCGCCACCGGCTTCGTCGGCGGGCGCCTGCTGGATCTTGCCTTGGCGGAAGGACATCGAGTCCGCGCCCTAACCCGACGGCCTCAGGAGCCACGCGACGGTGTGACCTGGATCGACGGCTCGCTCGACCGTCCCGACAGCCTGTCGGAGCTGGCGAACGGCGCCGAAAGCGTCATCCACGTCGCCGGCGTGATCAATGCGCGCGATCCAGCCGGATTCGAGGCCGGCAACGTCACCGGAACGGCCGCGATGGTAGACGCGGCGGAAAAGGCCGGCGCCAAGCGCTTCGTCCATGTCAGTTCGCTCGCGGCGCGCGAGCCGAAGTTGTCGATCTATGGAGCGACCAAGGCGGGTTCCGAAGCGCTGGTCAGCGCATCTCCCCTGCCGGTGGCGATCGTCCGGCCTCCGGCGGTCTATGGCCCGGGTGACCGGGAAACGCTCGAGCTGTTCAAGATGGCGAAACGGGGGTTCGTGCTGTTGCCGCCCGAGGGCCGGATATCGCTGATCCATGTCAACGATCTCGCACGGCTGCTGCTGGCGCTAGCCGACCCCGCCGCGCCCAAGGGCTTGCTGGTTGAGCCCGACGACGGACGGCATCGCGGCTGGAGCCATGAAGAGTTCGGAAAGGCGCTTGGCAAAGCTCTCGGGCGGCGGGTTATGACGATGGCGACTCCGCGCCCGATCCTCAATTTCTGCGCGCGCCTCGACCAGCTGGCCCGGGGCGACAAGGCCAAGCTGACGGCCGATCGTGTTGCCTATTTCTGCCATCCCGACTGGATGGTCGACCCGGGCCGCGGTGCGCCCGAGACGCTTTGGACGCCTGAGGTCGAGACGGTGCAGGGCCTCGCCGAAACGGCGAAATGGTATCGCGAGGCGGGCTGGCTCTAGATCTTAGCTCTAGATCTTGAGAATGCCGGTCAGGTCGAGCACCACCGCGAGCGCAGTGACCAGCATGCCGAACAGGAACATCGTAAAGCTCCAGTAGAGCCAGCTGAACTTGTCGTCGCGCAGCACCTTGCCATGGTCGTAGAGGTCGGCGGTCAGCCGGCGGTAGGTTTCCTCTTCAGAGGAGAGGACCTTGATCATCTCCTCGATATAATCCTCGCGCCTGGCGTTGGTGTAGCTGCCGAAGAACAGGATGTTGATCTTTTCGGGCGGAATCGGGACCTTGGTAACGGTCAGCTTGTTGGGCCGAACGGTCAGAACGCCGAACACCGTGGCGATGAACGAGAACGTGGTAAGCACCAGGATCGGAAGGCTCGCGCGGCCTTCCGCGATATCGCCGATCGAGATGGAGAAGACCACGAAGCTCGCGCCCATCAGGATCGACGCCTTGGTATCCGCCATGCCCGACAGCGTGATATTGGTCGCATTGGCCGCGACGAGGAGGTTGTGAACCTCCTTCGGAAACACCGGATCGTCCGGGCTTACAAGCTTCGGCTCGCTCATCGCGAAAACCCCCTGCGTGGCTGACACTTAAGCAAGCTTGGATTGCAACAGGAAGCAAGCCTCGATTTTCATTTCACCGCCGACGTGCAGCATCGACACTTTGGAAAGATGCAGCCAACGTGGGATTCGACCCGTCGCCGACATGAAAGCAAGCTCGCTTGAGCTAACATGGATCAGGATAGGCTTTGCCGGCGTTATGGCCGGATGGCAGCACATGGTTTCGGCAGGGCGATATGCCTTGCACTGTTCAGCGTTCTCCTTGCCACTTGCGGCGACGGCCGTGGCGGCGGCCTCCCCGCAGATGTCGATTTTCGGATAGTGAAATCCGCCGTCGAAGGGCGACAGGCCCGCGCATTCTACGAGGCGCGCGGTTGGGCCGCGGCGTGGAACAAGGATGCGGCCAACCAGCTGCAGAAGGCGCTGGCCAATGCTCCGGCTCATGGCCTTCGGACAGACATGTTCCTGCAGTCGCCGCTTCCTGAAGATGCGACCCAGCGAGAGCTTACCCTCACCCGATCCGCGCTGCTTTACGCCTCAGCGCTGGCCAGAGGCTATGTTGACCCCACCTCGCTCGGCAACGTCTATACCATCCCGCGTCCAAAGCCCGACCTGGCCGCCGGCCTCAACCAGTCACTCGCCAACGGCGACGTAGGGAGTTGGCTGGAATCGCTTGCGCCGCAGACGGAAGAGTATCGCGCGCTTTCCAAGGCCTTCCTCCAGTATCGGCAGCTGGCGACCCAGAAAAAGGCGGCCGCCCTTGCGGAAGGGGGAATGATCCGTCCCGGCCGTCGCGATCCGCGCATCCCCGGAATAGCCGCCGCGCTAACCACTAACGGCTATCTGGAACCCAAGCGCGCGGAGCAGCCTGATTCCCAGCGCTATGCTGGTGACCTGGTCGAGTCCGTCAAGCAGATGCAGGCCGACTATGGATTGAAGCCGGATGGAGTCATCGGCCCGGACAGTCTCGACGCGCTCAATCGCGGCCCGGCAGACCGGGCCCGGCGGCTCGCAGTCGGGCTGGAGCGCCTGCGCTGGACCGATCGCACACCTCCCCACACCCGCATCGATGTGAATACTGCCGCGACCTTTTTCGACTATTGGCGGAACGGCCAGCACGCGGGCCGAAGGCGGGTGGTCACCGGGGAACCGGGCTGGGAAACACCCCAACTGCAGTCGCCGATCGTCAGGCTCGTGGCCAACCCGATCTGGCGTGTCCCGGATTCGATTTACGAGAAGGAGCTGGCAAAGAAGGGTCCGGGCTATTTCGCGGCCAACCATATGGCGTTTCGCGATGGGAGGCTGGTCCAGCTGCCGGGGCCGAAAAACTCGCTCGGCGCGGTCAAGTTCGACATGGAAAATGGCCAGCACATCTATCTCCACGACACTCAAGCCAAAACTATTTTCGCAGACAATGAACGCCATCGCAGCCACGGCTGCGTCCGGGTCGACGGCGCGGTCGACTTCGCCATGCAGCTGGCATCAGAAGACAGCGTAATCGCCGACTTTCAGAAAGGATTGGCGACGGGCGACGAAAGTTTCATTGAGCTGAAACGGCAAATCCCGGTCCGATTGCTTTATCGGACCGCCTATCTCGACGGCGCCATGGTTCGGCTGGTGCCGGACATCTACGGCTGGGACGATCCGATCGCTGCAAAGCTCGGTCTTGGCGCGGTGCCGCCGCGGCGGCGGCCGTCCGGCCGGCTCGGCGTCGACGTCGGCCCATAATAGCAATTGCACCGATCCATCACACGACCTGAACGCGAGATATATATCGGACTAGCGCTAGCGAACCTTGTCATTCAGCAATTGACGATGCCGTTGCTCGGCCTCGTCGATGGCCCGGACCAGTTCGGAAAAATCGGTGGTCTGGTCGACCGGCCAAAGCCGAGTGAAGGTTGCACCGAGCAGTTGCACGTCGCCTTCGGTCAGTAGTCCAATTGCAACGATGCGTTCGTCCGGCACGGGCTCGATTCCTTGATCCATGTTAAAAACGCACACCGGGGGCACCTAGTGCCTTTCGTTGCACTTGCGACTCGGTCGAACCAACCGCCCTCTTTGCGCCCGATTTCGTTGCGAAACCGCGCCCCGGATACTAGGGACCAAGACATGACCGATCGCGACGAAACCCAGGCCAAGGTGATTGAATTGATCGAGCCCTTCAACAAGAAGGGCGTGGACGTCACCGAGGCGACGAGGTTCGCGCAAGATCTGGAATGGGACAGCCTGACCGTGCTCGACTTCGTCGCCAACATCGAAGACGAGTTCGATATCGTCATTACCATGAACCAGCAGGCGGAGATTGAGACGGTCGGCCAACTGGTCGACGCCGTCGGCAAGCTCAGGGGGTAAGGCCTATGTCCACCACTGCCCTAAAGGCAAGGAGCGAACCGCCCGCGGGCGGCTCCGACACGGACCTTTTCTCCAAATTCGATCCGCTGATCGAGACGCGCGAGCAATTGCTGTCGACCGGCGTAACCGACCCGTTCGGGCTGGTGATGGAAGAAGTGGTTTCGCCAACCGTCGCGATCTGCAACGGCCGCAAGACAATCTTGCTCGGCACCTACAATTACATGGGGATGACGTTCGACCCTGACGTGATCGCGGCAGGCAAGAAGGCGCTCGACGAATTCGGCTCGGGAACAACCGGAAGCCGCGTCCTCAATGGCACCTACGTCGGCCACAAGGCGGTCGAGGATGCGCTGAAGGACTTTTACGCCATGGATCACGCCATGGTGTTTTCCACCGGCTACCAGGCGAACCTCGGCATCATTTCGACCATGGCGGGCAAGGATGACTACATCATCCTCGACATCGACAGCCATGCGTCCATCTATGACGGTTGCGCGCTGGGCAACGCGCAGATCGTCCCGTTCCGCCACAACGACATCGACGCGCTCGAAAAGCGGCTGCGGCGCCTTCCGCCCGAGGCCGACAAGCTGGTCGTGCTGGAAGGCGTCTATTCAATGCTGGGCGACATCGCGCCGCTGAAGGAGATGGTGGCGGTGTGCAAGGCGGCAGGCGCCATGGTGCTGGTCGACGAGGCCCATTCGATGGGGTTCATCGGCGAGCATGGCCGCGGCGTCGCGGAGGCGCAGGGCGTGATCGACGATGTCGACTTCATCATCGGCACCTTCTCCAAATCGGTCGGCACGGTCGGGGGCTTCTGCGTCTCCAACCACCCGAAGTTCGAGATATTGCGGCTGGTGTGCAGGCCCTATGTCTTTACGGCCTCGCTGCCCCCCAGTGTTGTCGCAACCGCGGCAACGTCGATCCGCAAGCTGATGCACGGCAAGGCGAAGCGCGACCATTTGTGGGAAAACAGCAAGAAGCTGCACGCCGGTCTCAAGGCCCTGGGCTTCACGCTGGGCACCGATGAGCCCCAATCGGCGATCATCGCCGTGATCATGCCCGACCTGGAGCGTGGCGCGGCCATGTGGGAAGCCCTTCTTAACGAAGGGCTTTACGTCAATCTGGCGCGGCCGCCCGCGACGCCGGCCGGCATGACTTTGCTTCGCTGCTCTCTCTGCGCCGAACATTCTAGCGCCCAAGTCGACGAGATACTCGGAATGTTCGAAGCGGCAGGTCGGGCGACCGGCTGCATAAGTTAAGCATTTCGGGGTTTCCCCGAAGGAATCGCACGGTTAGACTGGCGTCATGACGCCGGGGGAAGAGCAACGGCAAGATTGGCGCCGAGGCAGCGTAGCAGCGGCGATCGCATTGGTATCGACCCTGGTCCTGCTGGGCATGGTCGTACTGGTCGCGATGACCAACAGCGCGCGCGATCGTGCGCTACAGGCAGAACGCCATGCCTATGACGTGACGCTGCTGACCCGAACGATGGACGCGAGCATCGCCCGGGCGGAGGCGGCGGTCGGCCGCTATGCACTCGACGAGGACCCCAACACCAGCGGCAGCCGATATTATGCCCATTGGCGGCTTGCCGGCCAGCAACTGAACCAGCTGGAACGGTCGGTTTCCCGCGATCCCGAGCAGCAGAAGCGGGTCCAACAACTGCGCCAGCTGTTCATCGAACGCGGGCAGCAGTTCAGTGATGTCGCGCGCTACATCGCCGGCCGGCAGAAGACGTACGGCCTCAGCTATTTCTACTCGATCTCGGTTCCACGCGAAGGTGAGGTCGACGATGTCGGCACTCAGCTGAGGGGCAAGCTGTCGGAAATTGCGGATGCCGAACGCTCCGCCCTTTCCGAAAAGATCGTAGAAACCCAGTTCTTCTCGTCCGAAGCCAACCGGCTGACCGATTATCTGAGCTGGCTTGGCGTGATCGTCGGCCTGTTCGGGATTTTCATGGGCTATGTGGCGGTGCAGGCGCTTCGCCAGAACGCAGCCGCCCGCAAGGAAGCCGAGTCCGAGTCCGAGCGCGCCCAGGCCCTGGAGCTCGCGGTTCGCGACCGCACGCAGGAGCTTTGGGAGGCCAACCAGAATCTGAAGGCTGAAGCCATCGAGCGAAAGGCGGCCGAAGCGCAGCTTCGCCAAGTCCAGAAGATGGAGGCGGTCGGCCAGCTGACCGGCGGCATCGCCCATGACTTCAACAATATGCTGGCGGTGGTCGTCGGCGGCATCGACCTCGCCCGCCGTCGTCTCAACGGTCCCCGACGCGAGGTGATGACGCACCTCACCAACGCTATGGAAGGCGCCACCCGCGCTGCCGCGCTGACCCGCAGGCTGCTGTCCTTCGCCCGGTCGGAGCCGCTGATGCCTGAACGAGTCGACAGCGCGGTCCTGGTCGGCGGAATGAGCGAATTGCTCGACCGTACACTCGGCGAGCGGGTCAAGGTCGTCACCGACCTGTCGGACGAAGCCTGGGCGGTATTCGTCGACCCTCACCAGCTTGAGAATGCGATCGTCAACCTGGCGGTCAACGCCCGCGACGCGATGGATGGGACTGGGACCCTCACCATCCGATCACGCAACAAGCGGATGAAAGCCAACGAAGTCGGCGATATTCGCTCCGGCGAATATCTTTGCATCGAAGTTACAGACACCGGCTGCGGCATGACCCCGGAAGTGAAGGAGCGTGCGTTCGAGCCGTTCTTCACGACCAAGGCGGTCGGCAAGGGTACGGGTCTTGGTCTCAGCCAGATATTCGGCTTCGCCCATCAATCGGGCGGCGAAGTCGGAATCGAAAGTGAGGTTGGCAAGGGAACAACCGTATCCATTTACCTTCCGAGAACGGATGCGGAGCCAAGTAACGTCCGAGCGCACCCTGCAATGCAGGCTAGGACGGAGGAAGACATGACGGTCCCCGGCGCGCGTATCCTGCTGGTCGAAGATGACCCGCGTGTCCGAACCGCGACGGTCGGGGCCCTCGAGGATCTCGGCTATGAACCTGTGGCCTGTGCAAGCGGCCCCGATGCGCTTGCGCTGTTCGACAGCATGGAGTTCGATCTCGTCATTTCCGACGTCATCATGCCGGAAATGACCGGTCCGGAGATGGTCCGCGAGCTGAAGACGCGCCGCCACGACATCGCGGTGCTGTTTGTGACCGGCTATGTCGGAGAAGGCGAAGGCGAGGATCTGATCGGCTACGACCTGCTTCGCAAACCTTTCACGGTCAGCACTCTGTCGAGCGCGGTTGCGACGGCCCTGGCCCGCGCGCCGAAAGGCACCCCTACCGAATCGCGCCGGAGCGGAGGAGCCGCGGCAGCAGGCTGATTGCCGCCAGTAGCGGATGCCGCTTCTGCCAGGGCTTGAGCTGGATTTCCGTGCCGGCGTGGCGATTGATCTTCCAGGCGATATATTCCGCGCCGCCGGCAAAGGTGAGGCTGGCCTTTGCCAATCTTGCCACCGACAGCAGCTTCCCTTCGAACCGTCTCCGCGGCCAATCGCCCTTCGATGCGTTCGGTTCGATCGCCGCCAGCGCGGGTTCAAGGAAACGCCGATAACGATCGGGGTCGGTATCTACGATCGATACCGACCGACCCTTCCGTTCGGCACGGAGCTCTGCCGAATAGGTCAGCGAGAAAGCGTGTCGCCACGGTTCCAGCTCGTCACCGTGCGGGTAAGGCCGGGCGGCTGCGAGCAAAGCCGGAGCCGCGCGAGCGACGGCCGCAACGGCCATGTCCCCGGCAGCATCATCTCGAGCCCAAACCAGCCGCGACGGCTGAGCGAAGCGGGCCCAGACCGAAACATTGCGCGTCTCGGGACCATTCAACCGGTGAAAATCAGCTTCGCTCAACACTGCATATTTGGCGGCGAGGCCGTCGTGGTGGAACGTGAAGACGTTGGGCGGGATCAGCGCATTGGCCCTGGCCAGCCAGCCCTTGTCGTAAGCGGCGCCATAGTCGGACACGATCAGATAGAAATCGAGCATTAGCCCGTCGAGCTGCTTTTCACGAAGGCAGCTGCCGTAGAACAAAACGGCCCGGCTGGCCGAACCGTGTCGGGCAGCGATCGCCTCGGCCATAGTGGTAACTTGCTGATCGACCGGCTGGTTGAGCTCGGCCTCGACCAATTTTCGCAAATCGTCTGGCAACGCCGGCCTCAGGCCGCGATGCGGACAAATGACAGGGGCGGCGCCGGCTTCAGCAGGATCGGCTTGCCGAGACCGGCGCGGAAGGTCTCGCCATCGAGGATGACCTGGCTCTCCTCGCCCTCTATCGCGATTTCATCCGCTTCCTCGACATGGACGCCGGCAAGCTTGGTGCGCCCGAGGCGCCCAACCAGGCTGGCGGCGAAGGCGCGGAGCATGGAAACCGGCTTTTGCTCGACGGCAACGAACTTGAGCGGGCCCCTTCCGCCTGATCCGAGTTCGCTGGAGAGCAGCAGCTTCTCCAGGGTGGTGACGAACAGGAAGGCGAAGCGCCCGGTGATGGTACCTTCGCGACGAACCACCACGCTCAGCGGCCTCGGCTCGGGCGGAAGGAAGCTGGCGCGCATCCGGAAAACTTGGTGCAGGACCACTGCGATCGCGGTGATGAAATGGCTGATGCTGTTGGGCAGCCCGAGCGGATAGATCCGCTCCCGGCAATAAAGCATGATATCGGCGAGGCCGGCCCCGCCAAGGAACATGCCGATGACGGGCTGGATCCCGGTTTCGCCGCCGGAAAGCGCGATCAGCTCGCGGGCGACAAGGTGCGGCGAAAGGTCTGCGTTGGCGATTTCAATCAATCGCTCCAAGGCCTCCACCGGGTCGCCCTGCGCACCGAGATCGAGCGCGATCAGGTTGGTCTTGCCACTCGGAAGCACGGCCACGGGCGGAGCGACGTCGCCGAAGTGGCCGCCGTTGAACAGCTCGGTCAGCGTGGCCTGGACCGTGCCGTCGCCGCCGTTGATGGCAAGGACCGATGGATGAATGCGGGCGATCGTCTTCATCGCCTCGCCGATCTGATCCGCTCGCTCTACCTCATAGTGGAAGATGTTCGGATGGTCGGCGCAAAAGGCGCGGATGCGTGGCAACTGGGCAAGATTGCCCGTTGACCTCGGATTACTGATGAGGGCAATCCGAGGCCTCGCCATCAGATACCCGCCGGGCCCACGCCCAGGCCCTTGACGTAGAGCAGGGTTACCCCGACCCGCGCCGGACCGTTGCCGACCTGGAATGCCGCCCTGGAAAAGGCCGGCTTTGGATTCAGCAGGCTGACTTTCGGATTTCGCGAATATCCGCCGCCGTCGTGACGGTCGCGCTCCCCGTTGACATTGAGGTCATGGTGGACCGCCACCGCATAGCGCCCGGGCGCAGGGACCGGCACGCAGATGTCCATCGACCGGCCAGTGACCGGCAGCTTGGCCTTGCTGACCCGGCCGCCCTTGGCCAGCCAGCGGCTGCTGTCCGATCCATAGACCGAAACCTTCACCTTGCCCCGGGCCTGCTTGAACCCGGCAACATGGACCATGACCGACGGCTTGCCGGCATTGCAGCTTGCCGCGGCAAAGGCGGGAGTTGGAATGGCGGCAGGAATGGCTGCGAGCAGAGCCGCGCCACCTGCCACAAGGGGAAACGACGATTTGGACATGATTTTCCTATCCGCTTCGTTATAGGCACAAGCGGCGCCGCAGCCTTGCCATTCCCCCCTTCGTGGAATCGGCTAGGCTCGGCGCCCCGCTTGTCATGTCGGCTCGCTTTGCGGCCAAATCATGGTGCCGCGGAGACGAAAGAAGGTGCATTTGAGGGCTGGAGCCTGAAGTTGGGGTTGGTCGACCGCTATCTTGCTCGGAATATCGCGGTCCCGCTGATCGGTACGCTGATCCTGGCGGCGATGCTGCTCGTGCTCGAAAAGATGCTACGGTTGTTCGATTTCGTGATCACCGCCGGTGGTCCGGTCAGCGTCGTGTGGCGAATGCTCGCCAACCTCCTGCCCGAATATTTCTCGCTCGGCATCCCGATCGGCCTGATGCTGGGCATCCTGCTCGCTTTTCGTAAGCTGGCGCTCAGTTCCGAGCTGGATGCCATGCGCGGCATCGGCATCGGCTACGGGCGATTGCTGAAAGTGCCCTACATGTTTGCAGCCGGCCTGCTGCTGGTGAACATCGCGATCGTCGGATGGGTCGATCCCTATGCTCGCTATCGATACGAGGGGCTGCGGTTCGAATTGAAGTCAGGCGCTCTTGGCGCGTCGATCAAGGTCGGCGAATTCAACGAATTCGGAAAGCGTATGACGCTGCGGATCGAACGTAGCGAGGACAAGGGGACGCGGCTGCTCGGAATCTTCACGGCGTTGGACGACAAGGCGGGAACCAAGGTCGCGGCGACTGCCGCCGAAGGGCAGTTCCTGTCGACCGACGATCCGGACACCATCATCTTCCGGCTGAAGAACGGGCGCCTGGTCCAGGACAATCCCGGGTTCGCGACGCCGCGGACGCTGTCATTCAAAAGCTACGACCTGCCGATCAACCTTCCGGCGATTGATCCCTTCCGCGGCCGCGGCAATGAAGAAAAGGAGCTGATCCTGCCGGAGCTCGTCAGCCGGGCCTATGGCGGATCCGCCGAAACTAGGAAGGATGAGCTTGCGGCGCGAGCCAATCTTCACTTCCGCCTGGTCGAGGTGGTGATGATGCTGATGTTGCCATTGCTTGCGGTTGCCCTGGCGGTGCCGCCGAAGCGCAGCACCTCATCGCTCGGGATCTTCATGGGCATCGTGATGGTCGTCACCTATCACAAGATAAACCAATATGCAGAGAGCGCGGGGGCGCAGGGCCGGCTTCAGCCGGAGCTGGCGCTTTGGCTTCCGTTCCTGCTGTTCGTGGCGCTGATCTTGTGGATGTATCACGTCATTGCCCATCGCCCCGGCGGGCAACCGATCGGCGCGCTGGAAGCCGCTTTCGCCAAGATCGGCAAGCTGGTTCGCAGAATGTTTCCGAGGTCGCGTCTCCAGCGGGTTGAGGCGGCATGATCAACCTGGACTTCATGCCCTCGCGCCAGCTGGCGGTATATGCCGCCAAGCTGTTCCTGACCCGCAGCCTCGCGGTCCTGATCATGCTGGTCATGGTACTGATGATGCTCGACCTGCTGGGGGAATCCGGCAAGATCCTGAAGGTCCCGGGCAACGGCGAGGCGGAACTGTGGCGCTATGTTTCGCTCCGGGTACCGGTGCTCATCTCCCGCTTCCTGCCCTTTTCGGTGCTGCTGGGCGCCCTGATCGCCTTCGTCGGCCTCAACCAGAACAGCGAAGTGGTGGCGATGAAGGCGTCCGGCCTCTCGGCCCACCAGATCCTGGCGCCGATGATCTTCGCCAGCCTCGGCGTCGCCATCGCCCTGTTCGCGTTCAACGAGCTGGTCGTGGTCAAATCGGCACGGACAGTCGAAGCTTGGGCGGACGCGGATTACGAGCCGATCCCGCCCGATAGCGGAATCTTGTCCAACGTCTGGATCCGCGACGGGAGCGACCTGGTCCACGCCAAGCTGGTTGGCGGAAGGGGACCGAGCACCAGGCTTCGGGGAGTCACGCTCTACGACCGTGAGAATGGCGCGATCATGCGCGTCATCGAGGCCGAGCGCGCGGAGCAGGTTCCCGGTGGATGGCGACTGGACAATGTCCGCACCTATGATGCGCCAATGAACATCGTCATGCATTCGAAATCGATGGCCGCGTTGACCGGCGTCGAGCCGTCGCGCTTCACGCTCGCCAGGGTCGATCCGAACGAGCGCGACTTCATGGCGCTGAGCGAGGCGATCGACGATCTCGAGGCCGCCGGTCGTCCGACCGAAGAAGCCCGGACCGGTTGGTGGCACAAGATCAGCGGCCCCCTTTCAACCCTGCTCATGCCATTGCTTGCAGCGACGGCTGCATTCGGCCTGGCGCGGTCCGGCAAGGTCCTGCTTCGCGCGACGATCGGCATGGCGCTGGGCTTTGCCTATTTCGTGGCCGATAATTTCAGCCTGGCGCTTGGCAATTACGGTGCCTACCCGCCTTTCCTCGCGGCCTGGGCGCCATTCCTGCTGTTCCTCTTGATCGGCGAGTTCGTCCTGATCAGGCAGGAGGAGTAGATTTTAGCGGGCTTTAGCGCCCCGACCAGCTCTTGACGGTCAACCGGCTGACGAGCCCCAACAGGCTTCGATAGTTGGCGGTGAAGTAAGGCGACGAAGCATCAAGTGCACTCGCGATGCGACGATGGGCCTCCCCGAGATTGTGGTACGGAACGCCGGGCAACAAGTGATGCAGCGCGTGATAGCGTAGGCCTACCGGCGCCCAGAGAGCCGGCAGCAAGCCGGGCGGCGGGACGTTGACGCTGTCCAGATACTGCTCGGTCACGCTTATCGGTTGGCCGTCATTCTCCCACAAATGAGCAACCAGCGTGCGGACCTGGTTCAGGAACATCGCGCCCGAAAGAACGACCAGAATGATGGCGAACTCACGCAGTGGAATGACGCCCGTGACTGCCATCGCCATCAGCGCGATCGCCCAGATACTTGCCGCCGTTTCCTGGATCGCCCAGTCGCGGGCGAACTTGCCCTCGGGCTTGGGCCGCCGGAACAGCGGATTGATCTGCAGGCCCGAATATTTGGCAACGACGGTTTCGCGCAATTTCGGAAACAGCAGAGACAGCGGCGCCAGCAGTCCGAAACGGATAAGCAGGCCGATGGGCGCCAGTGCTGACACGATCAGGAAGACGGGAATCGTCCACGGCTTCATCAATGCCAGCGGCAGATATTCGGGGTCATTGGCCGTGCCGTAATAGGGTTTGGCGTGATGCTGATTATGGACGCCCTCATACATGAACGAGGGCGCGAGCAGCGGCACACCCACAAGCATGTTCCACGCCATGCGGAACCCCGGCACGGCATTGGGCTTCAGGTGGGTCAGTTCGTGGATGAAGCTGCCGGCCCGATAAAGCGCCAGAATCGCGATGATCGCAGAGACGATTCCAAACTGCGTCGAAGGAGCGAGGATCGTCGCGGCAAGAGCGCCGTAGCCGATCGCTGCAAATCCCAGCATGTCCGCCCAGTAGATCGCCGGATTGGGCGAATTGAGGTCGCGGGTGAGATTGGCCGCCGTTTTGAGCATGGCCTTGTCGTCGATCCGCGACAGGCGCGCGGACTCGTCCGCGGCAACGGGTGCCACGCCAGATCCGCGCTTGAGGGTCATCGTCTTGTTCATCGCTCTACTCGCCGTTCGCATCAGATAGTGGCACCATCGTGGCGCTTCCATATTTGTGGCGAATATCGGTTGCGCCCGAAGGACTTGGCTGCGACCAAGCGGCGATGAACGGCGAGATCAGCATCAAGCGAGTGAGCAGCAGGGCCGAGCGCAATGCGTTCGTCGATTTCGCGTGGCAGGTCTATGCGTCGGATCCCCACTGGGTGCCGCCGCTGAAGGATGAGGTCCACGGCCTGATCGACCCCAAGCGCAACCCCTGGTTCGGCCATGGCTTCGCGGAATTCTGGCTCGCGGAGCGCGACGGCAAGACTGTCGGCCGGATCAGCGCCCAGGTGGACCAGCTGGTCCAGGAGCATATGGCTCCAGGCTCCGGCCAGTGGGGCATGTTCGAAGCATTGGACCAGGATTCGGCCCGGCTATTGATCGGGACCGCGGAAGACTGGCTTCGAAACCAGGGCATGAAAAACGCGCTAGGGCCCATCTCCATCTCGATCTGGGATGAGCCGGGCCTTCTGATCCAGGGTTTCGAGGAACCGCCGATGGTAATGATGGGCCATCATCGCCCGGAATATCGCCAGTGGATCGAAGCCGCCGGCTATGAAAAAGCCAAGGACCTCTACACCTTCGAGCTGGACATCCGGATCGACATGATCCCGGTCATCGAGCGCCTGATCAAATCTGGCGAAGCCAATCCGCGGATCCGAATCCGCGACGTCGACAAGTCCAAGTTCGACCAGGAGGCGGCGATCATCCTGGATATCTTGAACGATGCCTGGTCGGACAATTGGGGCTTCGTCCCGCTGACCGACGACGAGATCGCCTATGCGGGCAAGAAGCTGAAGCCGATCATCGTCGAGGATCTGGTGAAGATCGCCGAGGTCGACGGCGAGCCGGTCGCCTTCATGATCACCATACCTGACATGAACGAAATGATCCGCGACCTGAACGGCAAGCTGCTGCCGTTCGGCTGGGCGAAACTTCTTTGGCGCCTCCACAAGGTTGCGACGAAGCGCGTGCGGGTACCCTTGATGGGTGTTCGCAAATCGATGCAGGGCGGACGCATGGCCAGCCAGCTGGCCTTCATGCTGATCGAATCCACCCGGCGAGTGTGCATCGGCAAATATGGCATCAACATCGGCGAGTTCGGCTGGGTGCTGGAGGATAACCAGGGGATGATGTCGATCGCGCAGTTGCCAGGTGCGGACATCAACCACACATATCGAATTTACGAAAAGGCACTGTAGCCATGACTATCGATTGGGATCGCGCGGTCCTGTTGCCGATCGACATGCAGCGCGCGTTCGACACGCCGCCCTGGCCAAAACGATGGAATGAAAATGTCGACGCGAACGGCCTTGCCCTGCTGCGGCGATGGCGCGAGGCCGGAAGGCCGATCATCCATGTTCGTCACGATTCCGTGGTGCAAGGATCGTCACTCGCTCCGGGCAGCGAAGGCAATCGGTTCCGCGCGGGCTTCGAGCCGCGGGGTGACGAGCCGCTGGTGACGAAGAGCGTCAACAGCGCCTTCATCGGAACCGACCTCGATCTCAGGCTGCGGCGGCTCGGCGCGCGCCATGTCGTCGCCTTCGGAATCTCGACCGACATGTGCGTCTCGACCACCGTTCGCACCGGCGCCAACATGGGCTGGGACATGGTTCTGGCCGATGACGCTTCCGATTGTTTCGAGCTGCCCGACGGCAAGGGCGGGACGATAGCCGCCGAAGCGGTACAGGCCGCTCATGTGGCGACGCTCGGCTTCGAATTCTGCCGGGTATTGAGTACGGCCGACCTGGTCGCCGCCTAGGCGATCTCGATCATGACCGGAGCATGATCGGAGGCCTTTTCCTCCGCGCGTGCCCATTTGTGGACTTCGGCGCTGCACAGCCGGTCGGCCACCTGCGGCGAGCAAAGCAAATGATCGATGCGGAAGCCCGCATCGCGCGGCCAGGCGCCCGCCGTATAGTCCCAGAAAGTGTAGAGCCGATCC
Organism: Sphingomicrobium sp.; assembly: GCA_035758865.1. Classification (GTDB taxonomy): domain Bacteria; phylum Pseudomonadota; class Alphaproteobacteria; order Sphingomonadales; family Sphingomonadaceae; genus Sphingomicrobium. The sequence goes on from DASTVY010000348.1 coordinate 18,046, forward strand.
TCGTCCGGGTTCAGGGCGCGCAGGGCATCGGTCCAGCCCTGGTTGACGATGGTTCGATATGCGGCCTGACTTTCCGGCTGGAACAACGCGTCATTGGCCATCGCCCGGCGCGAAAATGTGTCGCGATCTTCGGGAATGACATTGTAATCGCCTGCGAGGACTGCGGGCCGTTCCTCTGTCAATATGGTCGCCGCGCGAGCGCCCAGCCGCTCCATCCACCGAAGCTTGTAATCGAATTTTTCCGTGCCGATCGGATTGCCGTTGGGAAGATAGATCGACGCCACAATCAAACCGTCGACCTCAGCTTCTATGTAACGGCTGTGCGTGTCGTCGGGGTCGCCCGGAAGGCCGATCTGGCGCAAGATGGGCGCCTTCCCCCTCGCCAGGATCGCGACTCCGTTGAATCCCTTCTGGCCGTGCCAAACGGCATTGTAGCCCGCTCCTTCGATTTCCCCGATGGGCAGGGCATCGTCGGCGCACTTCAGTTCTTGCAAGCAGACGACGTCTGGTTGCTCCCGCCCCAGATATTCAATGAGACGCGGGAGCCGCGCGCGGATCCCATTGAGGTTGAAAGTGACGAGCTTCATGGCCGCTGCTTAGCGGCTCCGGTTCAGTGAGGGAACAGAGCGAACCCGCTGCCGGTTACCCGGTCGACGCACTGGCGATACTCGTCGAAGGCAGGGTCGCCCCGGCGAACGACGCCAAGTTGAGGTTCGGGACGGCCGGCCATCGGCACGAGGGAGATCGGCACCGCGGCGGGTATCAGCTGGGCTCCTTGCCCAGCCGCGAGCGTGACGAGAATGCCGGAAATCAAACCGCCGCCTGCCGGCCGGTTGAGCAGGGCCAACCGATATTGCCCGTCGCTGATCGTCACCAGGTAGATCGCGCCGGAGAGGTTTGGAAAGGAAACAAATCCCTTCTGCTCATACTGCGCGTCGAGGCGGCCGGCCTCGCTGAACACAAGGTGGCCTTTTGGATCGTCCCAGATGATTTCCGTAAGATAGGCGAAGATCGCGCCCGCCTCGCTGAACGACGGGCGTAACGTCAGGTAACTGCCCTCCAGCCATTGCACGCCGGGACGGGCATAGGCGCCCATCGATTCCGGAGCGAAAGTGTGGACGGCAGGCGCCGGAATGCCCCGAAGGTTCGTTCCCAACGCGTCTTCCAGCCGGACGACCGTTGCAAGAGTAAAGGGCCGACGCCCGGCCAACGCCTTTTCCAGAGTGGACAGGCTGACCCGGGCTTCGTCCGCCAGCCATTGCCTCGATAGCCGGCGGCGTGCCAGCTCCTCGCGAACGCGCAGCGCGATCGCTTCTCCACCTTCAATCTCGACGTCGACATGCATGGACCCGAGTCTCGCTCGCCGCGGTTCCACCCATATCCGCACATTTCCGCACATTCCGTCAACAAGCCGCGCATTGATGCAGATTATGAGCGGCAATTTGCCACAACGTCCCGTGGCAAAGTCCGATCGTCTCCGTCAAAGGGATGGCTGGCGGCATTGCCGCTGAAAAGGGGCAAATTTTCGATGATGACCGCTCGCGTGACATTCGGCCTTGGCGGCTTGCTGCTCGTCAATGTGGTGCTGCTTGCTGTGCAGATGGCGGTCGGCGTCAATTTCATGCCCATCTGAGTTTTCGGGGGCGAGCGGGGCGGCGACTAACCCGGAACAGGGGGCGCCGCCCCGCAACCTATTCAAATCACGGGGGAATTATAAAATGAAACAATGCCTTTTGGGGCTGGCATTGCTGTCGTCTATCGCGATGCCGGCCATCGCGAGTCCGGTGGAACCCGACACTGCAACGGTCCGATCGGCGACCGAGCGCTTCCGCGACGTCAATGTCGCACTTGCGGAGGGGTATATCCGCGACCCCATGAACCTGTGCGACACGGCGTCGATGATGGGCCGTCCGGCCGCTCTGGGCGCCATGGGCGTCCACTATTTCCGGCCGGACCTGCTGGGGATCGCCGCCCCGCCCAATCCACGCGTCAGTGGAAGCGGAACTCACACCGACTTCAACAAGCCCGCAATCCTGATTTACGAGCCCCAGGCCGACGGTTCGCTTGAACTGGTAGCGGTCGAGAACCTGGTTTTCATCAAGGCATGGGAAGCGGCCGGCAACAAGGAACCGCCCACATATCAGGGCAAGTCATTCGACCGGATGGTGGATGATCCGGCGACCGCATTGGATGAGGCTCACATGTTCGAGCCGCATTACGACCTGCACTTCTGGCTGTACCGCGACAATCCCAACGGGACCTTCGCCCAATTCAACCCGAATGTAAGCTGCGCTCATGGCGTGACCGAAATGGCCGGCCATGGCGCCCATGGAGCCGAACAATGATCAGTTTGTCGATTCTAGACGCCGAAGCTCGAGCCGCAGCCGCAGCCCGAGGATGCATTTGGATTGGTCACCTTGAACGAGGCGCCTCCAAGATCCTCGACATAATCTACCTGGCTTCCCTCAACGAGCCCAAGGCTGACGGGGTCAACGACCAAGGTCACGCCATCGGTGACGGTGGTCGCATCTCCTTCCTCAAGGTCGCCTAGCGAAAAACGGTAGGAAAAGCCGGCACAGCCGCCGCCGTCGACCGTCAGCCGCAGCACTGCAGGCTTGCGCTGCTTGTCGGCAATGAATGCCACGCGCTTGGCCGCGCTGGAGGTAAGGGAAAGCTGGGTCACACCTGCGAGATAGGGTCGCGGGCCTCAAGCGGCAAGCTTAGCGCTTGGGGCCACCCAGAGCCACGGCGTCCATCGAATGAGTTCCGCCGCCCTTGCGCTGCATGGCGAGCAGATAGTCATTCGACTTCATGAAGGGGATCGGGTTGACCGCGCGTCCGTCGATCCGGACCTCGTAATGAAGGTGGCTGCCGGTAGAACGGCCGGTCGAGCCCATGCGGCCGATCAGCTGGCCGCGGGTGATGCGGTCACCGGAGCGAACCAGAATTGCCGACAGGTGGCCATAGCGGGTTTCGATGCCGCGGCCATGATCGACCTTGATGAGGTTTCCGTATCCGCCGCTGTTGTAGCCGGCTTCGCTGATGATGCCGTCGGCGGTTGCATAGATTGGCGTGCCGAGCGGAGCGGCGAGATCGATGCCCTGGTGACGGGCCGCGCCGCCGCGGAAGGGATCGGACCGGATGCCGTAGCCCGAGGTGAACTCGGCGGTCTTCACCGGTTTGTCGGAAGGAACGGCGATGGCGCCGTCGGCGAGGTTGTCGAGCTTCTTCCAGCTGGTGAAAAGCGACTTGAAGGTCGGGTCGGATTGGCTTGCGGAATCGAATGGACCGCCCTGCGCTCCGTTCCTGTCGAGCGAGTCGACGTAGCCGAGCTCGGCGATCACTTCCGGATCGACCTTCTGGCCGGCGATCATCGCGGCGAGAACCTTCTGGCGCTGTTCGATTTGCTGAACGCGAGCTTCGGTAGCTGCGGCAAGACGGGCGATATCCGAAGAAACGGCCGCCGGAGCGGCCGCCTGGGGAGTGGGTACGAGGAAGAGGCGGAACGCCGAATATGCGGACCACGTCAGCAGCACGACCATGACAATAAACATTGCCATTTGCACCGGCGCCGAAACGCGCAGGCGGCGAAGATGACTGCCGTCATGCACAAACAGGTCTCGCGTTTGAAAAAGCTTCGCTGTCGCGATTGCCTGGTTCATGGCTCCAACAAACTCCTCATGTCACGGGGCCCAGCACTTCCGGCCCAGTGCATTCGATCTAAAGTTATGGAGCTCCCCAGCCCCGCTAAGCACGGCGAACGATTGCCCTCGTCTGCCGAGCGGTGACAGTGACCCCTGTTGGTTAATCAATTCAACCTTTGGTTCCGCTAGGCAGGGTGAAGTGTCTGCACACTACGACGAACCGTTTTTTCGCCTTGCGTTAGGTTAAGAAGTTAATCGGAATTTAGCGGCGAGCCGTTGCGAACGGTTCGCATCCGAATCTTTCTTTCCGTTGCATTTGCGCACCTTCCGCTCGGCCCACATTGCCGCTAAGCCTCGTGGCGGGCCACGCCGTCCCAACGCGGCGCGTGCTCTCTGAGAGGAGAGTTTTGTTGACGAAGACCCCGCCTGAGGTGCGCCCTGCGCGCCCTTATTTCTCTTCCGGTCCGTGCGCCAAGCCGCCGGGCTGGTCTCCCGATCTAATCGACATCCGGATTCTCGGCCGCTCGCATCGCAGCGCACTGGGCAAGGAGCGCCTCAAGCTCGCCATCGACCTGATGCGCGAGATGCTTGAGCTACCGGATACGCACCGAATCGGTATCGTCCCCGGATCCGACACCGGCGCCTTCGAAATGGCGATGTGGGCAATGCTCGGCGCCCGCCCTGTAACCTGCCTTGCCTGGGAAAGCTTCGGCGAAGGCTGGGTGACCGATGCGGTCAAGCAGCTGAAGCTGGATCCGACCGTGATCCGCGCCGACTACGGCGAGCTCCCGGAGTTGGGCCAGGTGGACTGGTCGAACGACGTGCTGTTCACCTGGAACGGCACCACGTCCGGGGTGCGGGTACCGAACGGCGATTGGATCGCTGCCAACCGCGAAGGGCTGAGCTTCGCCGATGCGACCAGCGCGGTCTTTGCCTACCAGCTGCCGTGGGACAAGATCGATGTCGCGACCTTCAGCTGGCAGAAGGTGATGGGCGGAGAAGGCGCTCATGGCGTCCTGATCCTGGGCCCCCGCGCCGTCGAGCGGCTGAAAAGCTATACCCCCGACCGAGCCCTGCCCAAGATCTTCCGACTGACCAAGGGTGGCAAGCTGATCGAGGGGATCTTCACCGGCGAGACGATCAACACGCCGTCAATGCTGGCCGTCGAGGACGCCAACTGGTCGCTGCAATGGGCCAAACGGATCGGTGGCCTCAAGGGCATGATCGCGCGTTCCGAGGCAAATGCTGCCGCGCTCGACCGGATTGTCGAGCAACGCAACTGGCTCGGTCACCTCGCTCAAAAACCTGAAACCAGGTCCAAAACCAGCGTCTGCCTAACGGTCGCCGGGGCGGACAATGATTTCATCAAGCGCTTCGCCAAATTGTTGGAAGCGGAAGGCGTCGCCTACGACATCGCCGGTTATCGCGACGCCCCGCCGGGGCTGCGCATCTGGTGCGGCGCAACCGTCGACACCGCAGATATCGAGGCCCTTGGGCCGTGGCTCGACTGGGCCTGGGAGCAATTGCAATGAGCGTGCGCGTACTCATTTCCGACAAGATGGACCCAAGGGCCGCGGCGATCTTCCGCGAGCGCGGGATCGAGGTCGACGAGAAGCCCGGCCTGTCGCCCGACGAACTGAAGGCGATCGTCGGCGATTATGACGGTCTCGCCATCCGCTCCGCTACGAAGGTGACCAAGTCCATCCTCGAAGCCGCATCGAACCTGAAGGTCGTTGGCCGCGCCGGGATAGGCGTCGACAATGTCGACATCCCCGCCGCCACCGCGCGCGGCGTGGTGGTGATGAACACCCCGTTCGGCAACTCGATCACCACCGCCGAGCATGCAATCGCGCTGATGTTCGCGCTCGCCCGCCAACTGCCGGAGGCCGATGCCTCGACCCAGGCCGGCAAGTGGGAAAAGAACCGTTTCATGGGCGTCGAGGTCACCGGCAAGACACTGGGCCTGATCGGCTGCGGCAATATCGGCTCGATCGTCGCCACCCGCGCGCTCGGCCTCAAGATGAAGGTGGCTGCGTTCGATCCATTCCTGACCCCAGAACGAGCGATGGAACTGGGCGTCGACAAGGTCGAGCTGGAAGAGCTGCTCAAGCGCGCCGACTTCATCACGCTGCACACACCGCTGACCGACCAGACGCGGAACATCCTGTCCCGCGAAAATTTGGCCAAGACCAAGAAGGGCGTGCGGATCATCAACTGCGCGCGCGGCGGGCTGATCGACGAGGCGGCGCTGAAGGCAGGGCTCGATTCGGGGCATATCGCGGGCGCAGCGCTCGACGTGTTCGTTGAGGAGCCGGCGACCGCCTCGCCGCTGTTCGGCACGCCCAATTTCGTCTCCACCCCGCATCTCGGCGCGTCGACCACCGAAGCGCAGGTCAATGTCGCGATCCAGGTCGCCGAGCAGATGGCCGATTTCCTCCTGCTGGGCGGAATCACCAACGCCGTGAACGTCCCCTCGCTCTCGGCGGAAGAAGCGCCCCGC
>DASTVY010000359.1:0-10659 GCA_035758865.1 Sphingomicrobium sp.
CGATCCGCCGAATGCTTTCAGAAAATGGAATTGCAACGGGCAGGGTTGCCGCGCGGGTTGCGGGACTGCAGGCAGAATTGCTCGATGCCGTGCGCGAAACGGTGCTTGGCGAGGCCGAGCTGGTCAACCCGCTCGACGGTAGGCCGCATGCGCGATTCTTCGCCCTGCGCGATTCGCGAGCACAACGCTGGTGCTCCGAATTGATGGCCAGGGGCTGCGTCACCGACGTTCGGGGGGACGTGCTGCGCATTGGCTTCGGCCTGTACCATGACGAAGAGGATGTAGCGGCTTTAGCCGCGCTGGCAGGTGAGCTGGCTTAGGGCGCAAGCCCCTGACGCCACAGGCGGCTGACAATTTCAGCAACCTCGTCAGGGTTTTCGGAGGACCATACGGCGAACCGTAGCCCGACGAAGACGTTGGCACCCATCACCGCCCAGGCCACGACCTCCTCGGCGAAGGAAGATTCCTCGCGGCGCAAACGGCCTTCGGCGGCGGCTGCCCTGAAGCGGGTAGCAATACGTTCGGCCGCGCCGGAATAATGCTGCTGATAGCCGGCCGGGTCGACGAATTCAGCCTCGTCGATAATCCGATAGACTTGCTTGCGGCTCTCGATCAGGCGCAGCAGCGCCGCGAGCGCACCTTTCTCCCGGCTCAGCGGGTCGGAGTCTCTGGTCAACGCGGGTGAAACGGCCAGCCGGACTTGTTCCGACATATCCCGAACGAGCGCCTGGAACACGGCGTCCTTGCTGTCGAAATAAGTATAGAAGGTCCCAAGCGCCACCTTGGCCCGCTGGGTAATGCCGACGATGGAGCTATCCGAAAAGCCTTTCTCTCCGAATTCCTCGAGAGCCGCATCGAGGATCTTGCGAAGTGTTTTTTCGCCGCGCGCAGTTCGCGGCGCCTTGCCCTTGCTGGCCGGAGAAGTTGTTCGCCCCACGGAACCATCCGCTAACCGCACACGGCCCGCCTTGTCCACTGCCACCCCCATTCGCGTATCTATTTCATAAGTTGAAAGCCGGTTCAACTTTCATTATGCAGTCCCCAAGGCCCTCGATCGGGAATGCCCGGCAAGGCCACGGACAGGGACCTAAGGGGAGGAATTTTCATGGCTTACCGCACCGTTAGTGCCGCGCGCGCGATTTTGCTCGCGGGATCGGCCGTCATCGTTGCGCTTCCGGTGCAGGCTCACGCCCAGGACTCGGAACAGGTTGCTGCGGAGGCGAACGAGCAGGCCGAGGACGCGCCAGCCGATACGGGCGAGATCGTCGTTACTGCCCGCCGCCGCGCGGAAGCGTTGCAGGACGTTCCGATCGCCGTAACCGCCTATTCGGGCGCGCAGCTGGAACGCGAAGGCGCGCTGGACATCACCGACATCGGCGACACCACCCCGAACGTCACCCTGGAGACGTCGCGCGGCACGAACACTACGCTGACCGCCTTCATCCGCGGCGTCGGCCAGCAGGATCCGGTTGCCGGGTTCGAGCAGGGCGTCGGCATTTACCTCGACGATGTCTATTTGAACCGCCCACAGGGAGCGGTGCTCGACATTTACGACGTTGAGCGGATCGAGGTGCTGCGCGGGCCACAGGGAACACTCTACGGCCGCAACACCATCGGCGGCGCAGTCAAATATGTCACCCGCCGGCTGCCCGACGATCCCGAGGTCAAGATCCGCGCCAATGTCGGCACTTATGGCCAGAAGGATCTGATCGTTTCGGCCGGCGGCGCGCTGACCGAAGGCATGCGAGTCGGCGCGTCGGCGGCACGCCTTTACCGTAAGGGCTTCGGGGAAAACCTCACCACGGGCGAGGAAAACTACAATAAGGACATCTGGGCCGTGCGTGGCACGATGGAAATGGAGCCGGTCGAGGCAGTCTCGATTCGCTTCTCGGGGGATTATACTTGGGACAACAGCAACGCCCGCGGCGGCCATCGTCTGATCCCGAATCTTTGTACGACCACTCCGGCAACTGCCGGCGCTTTTTCCTGCAATAATTCATATCCGGTGCTGGACGACGAGTTCGATACCCGTGGCGCTTTGGTGGATCCGACGCAGAAGGTGCAGGGCGGCGGCGTCGCAGCCCATGTCGATATAAATCTGGCGGAAGGGTTCACGCTGAAGTCGATCTCCGCCTGGCGGCACAACAGAAGCAACACGCCGATCGATTTCGACGCACTGCCGGAGGTCGACGTCGACGTGCCGGCCAAATATGAGGACGATCAGTTCAGCCAAGAAGTCCAGCTGGAATTCAATCGCGGTCCCCTGGCCGGCATCGTCGGCGCCTATTATCTCGACGCCAATGCCAGCAACATCTTCGACGTCAGACTGTACACCACATGCCCGACCGTCGCGGTGCCCTGCGGCCAGACCCCGCTGGGCCCGATCGTGCTGCCGGGGCTGACGGCCGTCACCCAGGGCGACGTGGACACCAAGACCTGGGCAATCTTCGGCGACTTCACCTATGATATCAACGACCAGTGGAGCATCTCGCTGGGCGGCCGCTATACAAACGACAAGCGCCATGCGCGCATATTCCGAGCCAATTACGTTTTTGGTGGCCAAGCTGGCCTCGGCGGCTCGGATCCATTTGGGGTCGGTGTCCAGGCCGGCAATCCGACCTCCAACTTCGACGGCAAGCGCAAGGATACCGATTTCACGCCGCGCGCTTCGATCAGCTTCAAGCCGAATGAGGATCACAACATTTACCTGAGCTATGCGCAAGGTTTCAAAGGTGGTGGCTTCGACCCGCGCGGCTTGACCACCGCGACTCCGCGAAATCCGGACACCCCGACTGTTCCGCCGACCGACGAGGAAATTTACGAGTTCATGGCGTTCGACCCGGAAACGGTCGACAGCTATGAACTGGGATGGAAGGGCGCGCTGTTCGACAAGCGGTTGCGCATGGCGGTCGCAATCTTCCGCGCCAACTATAAGGACGTCCAGGTGCCAGGTTCGGCCGGCGGCGTCACGGCCGGAGGCGTGCCGACCTTCGTCGGCATCACCACCAACGCCGGCAAGGCCCGCTTCCAGGGCCTGGAGGTCGAGACCAATTGGGCGATTGCCGAAGATCTCGCAACGGCAGGCGATCGTCTGAACTTCGCTGGCACCCTCGGCTATCTCGACGCCGAATATCGGGAGTTCCTGACCGTCGTGAACCGCGATGAAAACGGCCTGCCGGTCGCCCCGCACGAGGAGGACATGGCCGACTTCCGCAAGATCCAGAACGCGCCGAAGTGGACGACCAGCGGCAGCCTTAACTATGACGTGCCGGTCGGCAGCGGACGGATCAACGTCAATTCAACATTGTCCTATCGCAGCAAGACGCAGCAGTTCGAGATTGCAGCGCCGGGCATAGACCAGAAGGGATTCGCGTTGCTCGACGCCAGCATAGTTTGGCGCTCGGCCGGGGATCGTCTTTCGATCGGACTGCATGGCAAGAATTTGACCGACACCAGGTACAAGACGTCGGGTTATGTTTTCCTACTGCAGAACCCCTACACCGGCGAATATATCAATGGCGCAGGACAGCCGGCCTATACGCCGTCGCTGGGCCGCACCGGGATCTTGAGCGCCTTCTACGGCAACCCGCGGCAGGTGTTCCTGTCGCTAGGGGCGAAGTTCTAACCGGAAGGCAAGGACCGGGAACCGAGCCATGCCCGCTTACGAAGAGCGGCGGTGGACGTCTCGCGACGGCCTGACCCTTTACGCCCGCGACTATCCGGCTGCGGGCTACGGGGGGCGGCTTCCGGTCATTTGCCTCCATGGCCTGACACGCAACTCCAAGGACTTTGAGGAAATTGCCCCGATCATCGCCGGATGGGGTCGCCGGGTGATCGCCGCCGACGTTCGCGGCCGCGGCCAGTCCGACCGGGACCCGAACCCGAAAAACTATCGGCCGCCAGTTTATGCCCGCGACGTGGTGGAGATGATGGCTTCCTTGGACATTGACCGGGCAGTCTTCTTCGGCACTTCGATGGGCGGGCTGATCACCATGACTTTGATGGTCATCCGCCCCAAGTTGATCGCCGCCGCAATCCTCAACGATGTCGGGCCGGAGATCGCGCCGGAAGGAATCGAGCGTATCCTGAGCTATGCCGGCAAGAAGGTCGATATCAGAGACTGGAACGACGCGGCTGATTATGTTCGCCGGACCCAAGGGGTCGCGTTCCCTGATTTCTCCGACGAGGATTGGCGTCGCTTCGCGCAACGGACGTTCCGGCAAGCTACCGACGGACCTGAACTCGACTATGACCCTTCCATCAGCGGACCGATTTCAAAGCCACCGGGCAAGCTGGCGCCATGGATCGCTGGAATGCTGTTCCGTCGCCTAGCCAGAAGACGGCCGGTGCTTCTGTTGCGGGGCGCCCTGTCGGACATCATCAGCAGCGAGATCGCCGATCGAATGCAGCGCCAGGCCCCAAGCCTCATCCGCGTCGATGTACCCCGTGTCGGCCATGCTCCGACGTTGGCCGAACCGGTCGCGGTTGACGCGATAGACAAATTCTTGCGAACGGTGCCTTGAGAAGCGGCAATCGGCCCGAACGGCGAGGGGTGAGGGAATGAGTCAGGAAACGGGCGCCGCTCCATCACCTCGAGCCAATGTCGTGCTTTCCCTGCTTCTCCTGGCTTATATCTTCAACTTCCTCGACCGGCAGATCCTCGGAATCCTGGCCGGATCGATCATCACCGACCTGAAGCTGACAGACGCGGAATTCGGGGCGATCGGTGGCATCGCATTTGCCCTCCTCTATTCGGTGCTGGGCGTTCCATTGGCGATGCTTGCCGACCGGACCAGCCGTAGCCGGGTCATCGCCGGTGCAGTGGCGGTTTGGAGCGCGTTCACCGCGCTGTGCGGAACCGCCGCCAGCTTCGGACAGCTCTTCTTCTACCGGTTGGGCGTGGGCATCGGCGAGGCGGGCGGCGTTGCCCCCGCCTATGCGCTGATCGCGGACTATTTCCCGCCGCAGCGCAGGGCGCAGGCGATGGCCACATTCTCGCTCGGAATCCCGCTCGGCCTTGCCGGCGGAACGCTGATCGGCGCCTATCTTGCGTCGTGGGTCAGCTGGCGAGCGGCGTTCCTGGTGATGGGCGTCGCCGGCCTGATTCTCGCTCCAGTCATGCTGATCTTCGTCCGCGACCTGCCACGCCCGAAACAGGCTTTGGGAGAGCAGGTGCCGCTGTCACGCGCTTTCCCGATCATCGCCAGAAAGCCGACCTTCTGGCTGATGGCAGCAGCGGCGTCCTGCAGTTCGCTGGCCGGTTATGGTCTCGCATTATGGGTGCCGTCGGTCCTCGAACGGAGCTTCGGCTTCTCGCTTATCGAGCGGGGCCAATTCCTTGCGGCGCTGTTCCTGTTCGGCGGAACCGCAGGGGTGTTCATGGGCGGCTGGCTGGCCGACCGGTTGGGACAGAGCGACCGGCGCTGGTACGGCCGCCTGCCGGCCATTGCCTGGCTGATCACCGCACCGACTTTCTTCCTTGGCCTGATGTCCCCGGATCCATGGCTGGCGTGGCCGCTGCTTCTGATCCCCAACGCGCTTAACATCCTTTGGCTCGGCCCGGTCACGACCGCCGTCCAGCACTTGGTGGAGCGGCCCATGAGGGCGACTGCCTCCGCGAGCTTCCTCTTGATCAACAATCTGATCGGCCTCGGCGTAGGGCCGACGCTGATCGGCGCGCTGTCGGAGATGTTCAAGGAGCGATACGGTACGGAAGCGTTACGGTACGCGACCGTCAGCGTGCTCGGATTCTACCTGATCGCGGCCGTTTTGATGCTGTTTGCGGTGCGGCGGCTCCGAAACGATTGGGTTGACGAACCGGCGGCCTGACGCCTCGCCAATCTGAACGCCAGATAAACGAAGGAACGCGCACCTTTGTGAGCCGTTTTTGGTTCCGAAGGAGAGTTTCCATGATGAAATGGATGCTTGCTGCCGGCGCTGCTGCGCTGGCGATTACGGCACCATCGGACGCACAGCGCGGCGGCGGCAGGGGCGGCGACAAGGAACACGCCGGCCATGCCCAGAAGGCTGAGCGCAGTGGTGGCGGCCAGAAGACTCAGAAGGCCAAGGGCCGTGGCGGCGACCGCCAGGTCCAGGCCAGCCGTGGTGGCGGAAAGCACGAAATGCGCGCCGAGCGCGGCGGCGATCGGGCCCGCAGCCAGCCGACCCGCTTCGCCCAGGCTGACGATCACGGCCGCGGCAGGAACCGCGACGTAATCAAATCGGCGCGGGTCGAGAATCGCGGACGCGACCGGGCCGGAGTGGTCCGCGTCGAGGACCGCGGCAAGAATCGCGAGCATGTGAAAACGGTCAAGGTCGACCGCAACCTAGCTCGCGGCAAGGGCAATGCGCGCTTCGCCGTCGTCGACGGCAACGATATCGTCCGCGTCCGCGACGTGAAGCGCGGCGTCGTACGGGTGCATGACATCGACCGCGACGACGTGTTCGTGCGCAGGCTGGGCTGGGGAGCGGGCGGCTGCCCGCCGGGCCTGGCCAAGAAACCGGTAGCCTGCATGCCTCCGGGCCAGGCGGCAAAGCTGGTTGGCGAGCCGATCATTGTCGCCAATCGTTTCGGCGCCCTTGCGCCGGTGCCGGTCCCGCTACGCAACTTCTATTTCGACGACGACGATTATTACTACCGCTACGGCGGCGGATATATGTATCGGGTCGATCGCGATGACGACCTCATCGCTGCGATGATCCCGTTGTTCGGCGCGTCGCTGATCGGTCAGCCGCTTCAGTCCCAGTATCTGAACAATTTTTATGAGCCAGCCTACTTCAACAGCTTCTATCCGAACTCGCCCTATGATTGTTATCGGAACGGCTACGGCTACGTTTATGAAACGGATTGCATGACCGGGCTGGTCGAAGATGTCATCCCGACCTATGGCAATGGCTATGGCATGGGGCAGCTGATGCCTTCGAGCTACAGCTACTACAACCTGCCCTATACGTACCGCAGCTACTTCAATGATAATGACGATTATTATTATCGTTATGCGCCGGGCGCGATCTACCAGGTCGACCGCGGTACGTCGCTGATCACGGCGGTAGCGGCATTGTTGACGGGCGGCCTTTCGGTCGGACAGCCCCTGCCGACGGGATACAGCGCGTACAATGTGCCGTTGGCCTATCGGGCGAACTACTATGACAGTCCGGACATGTGGTACCGTTATGACAACGGCTACATTTACGCCGTCGACCCGGGCACCCGAATGGTGCGGTCGGTCGCTTACGCCATCGTCTGAGGTCCAACAGCAAAGATTGGAGGCCCTGGCACCGGTGGCCGGGGCCTCGCGCAAGATCAATGGGAGTAAAGGAAATGAACAGCCGCACGCTAACGCTGGCCCTTGGCATCGGACTGCTCGCCGCTTCCGGCTGCAGCCAGAAAGAATCGTCCGAAACCGCCGCCAAGGGCGCAGCGTCGGTCAAGGAGGCAGGCGACACGACCATTGCCGCCGGCCTCAACCAGAAAGGCCAATTCTTCACCCTGGCCAAGGCGGCGGGGCTTGATGCGACACTTGCCGGACCGGGGCCCTACACCGTGTTCGTGCCCGAAGACGGTGCCTTTGCCAAATTGCCCGCGGGCACCGTGGAGAGCTGGGAAAAACCGGAGGCTCGAACTGACCTGACGCGGACCCTTACCTACCACATTCTGCCCGGAACGGTGCTGGCAGAGGATATCGGCAAGGCAATCGACAGCTCGAATGGCAAGGCCCAGCTTGCGACCATGGGCGGAGAGGTGCTGACCGCCACGCGCGAGGACGGGAAGATCGTGATTTCCGATGCCGCGGGCGGCAAGGCGGTAATCACCAAGGCGGACGAGACGCGCGCCAATGGCGTGGTTCACGAGACCAATGCCGTGCTGATGCCGTCTGCCGCCACCTAACCGGTTCTAATTCGCTCAAGACCCCTTCCGTGCGGCTTGTCGCTCGCTATAACGAGGTGACAAGACGCGCGAAGGGGCAGCAATGAAGGCGACGATCGAACGGGCGACCCTCCTCAAGAGCCTGGGCCATGTCCAGTCGGTGGTCGAGCGCCGCAATACCATCCCGATCCTGTCCAACGTGCTGATGGAAGCCAAGGAAGACGGCTCGCTGCGCCTGATGGCGACGGACCTCGACCTGCAGGTCGACGAGAGCGTCCCCGCCCAGGTCTCGCAGGCTGGCGCGATGACCGTTTCCGCCCACACCTTCTTCGACATCGTCCGCAAGCTCCCCGAGGGCAGCCAGGTCGAGCTGACCGCCGCCGAGGGCAAAATGCAGGTCGTCGCCGGCCGTTCGCGGTTCAATCTTTCAACCCTGCCGCGCGACGATTTCCCGGTGATCGCGGAAGGCGAACTGCCGACCCGCTTCGAACTTCCGGCACAGACGCTTCGCCAGATCATCGATAAGACGCGCTTCGCCATTTCGAGCGAAGAGACGCGCTATTATCTGATGGGCATCTTCCTGCACGTCGCCGATGAAAAGCTGAAGGCCGCCGCCACCGACGGCCATCGCCTGGCGCGAGTTACGGTCGACAAGCCCGAAGGCGCCGACGGAATGCCCGATGTGATCATTCCCAAGAAGTGCGTCACCGAGCTCCGCAAGCTGCTGGAAGAAGTCGAAGGGACGGTCGAAGTTTCTCTGTCGCCGACCAAGATCCGCTTCGGCCTTGGCAACGCGGTCCTGACCAGCAAGCTGATCGACGGCACCTTCCCCGATTACAACCGGGTCATCCCGACCGGGAACGACAAGCTTCTGAAGCTCGATCCCAAGAGCTTCATGGAAGGCGTCGACCGGGTCGCAACCATCGCCAGCGAAAAGACCCGGGCAGTGAAGATTCATCTCGACCGGGACAAGGTGACCCTGTCGGTCACTTCGCCGGAAAGCGGCACAGCGACCGAGGAGCTGCCGGCGGATTATGGGTCAGACGGGCTGGAGATCGGCTTCAACGCCCGCTACCTGATGGACATACTGCACGAGATCGAAGGCGAAACGGTCGAGGTCCATCTGGCCGACGCTGCAGCGCCGACCTTGCTGCGCGAAAACGACAAGAGCTCGGCACTCTATGTGCTGATGCCGATGCGCGTTTAGCCTGGCTTCGGGGGCAAAATCCATGCGTAGGATCGTGCTGTTCGGCCTGGCACTCATTGCTGCCGTGCCGGCCCCCGCAATCGCTCTTGCCGACATCGGCCCGCAAGCTGCGAGTGCCCCTGCGGCCGAAGCGCTGGCCCTCGCCCGGCTGATGAGCCCACGGGACTTGCTCGTGGACATGGAAGTACGCGAATTCGACAAGCATTTCGTGTCGAGCCTGGGTGCGGAGCCCGACATGAAGTCGCTGGACGACAAATATCCCGGTCTGTTTGAGGCAATGCA
Organism: Sphingomicrobium sp.; assembly: GCA_035758865.1. GTDB lineage: Bacteria > Pseudomonadota > Alphaproteobacteria > Sphingomonadales > Sphingomonadaceae > Sphingomicrobium. The sequence continues at coordinate 9,357 of DASTVY010000359.1, forward strand.
CAAGGCGAGCCGGATCCTGGTGGCGGAGGCAATGGCGCGAAGCGTCGACAAGATCCAAATTTCTGTCGCGAAATTGATCGAGACCAGCTTCACAGCGGCCGACATTATCGAGCTTAACCACTTCTATCGTTCGCCGACCGGCCAGAAGACCATCCAGCAAATGGCGGCCTCTGCCGACGCCTCCCAAATCTATCAACGGGCGGTGGAGGAGCAGGAGTTCAAGCTGACCGAAGAGCAGATCGCGAGCCAGGTGCGGGCCAATGCGCGAAAGGCGGCCGAGACGTTCACGCCCGAGGAGCAGACACAAATGCTGCTGTTCATGGCCAGGCCGTCTTTTGCCAAGCTGGCCAAGGCCCAGCCCCAGATCCAGAAAATCCTGGCCGACGAATTCAATGCGCCTGACGCCGCATTCGACAAGCAGGTTGAAGAAGCGATGGCTGCTGCGATCGAGCGGCACATTGCCTCGTTCGACAAAACCGACGGGAAATGAGCGGCGGGGCAATCTGCCGGTTGTGGCGCGGCTGGACCACTCCGGAGAATGCCGACGCTTATGAACAGGTTGTACGAGGCGAGGTCATTCCCGGCATCGAGGCTCGCAACATTCCCGGATTTCGACACATCGACCTGATGCGCCGCGACCTTGGCGATGAGGTGGAGTTCCAGACATTGATGTGGTTCGACAGCCTGGATTCGATCAAGGCGTTCATGGGCGAGGATTATGCGGTCAGCCATGTCCCGCCACAGGCGCGAGCGGTGCTCAAGCGGTTCGATGAGCGTGCGGCTCATTACGAGGTCATCGACCAGCGCTCACAGGATGGCTAAGCCGGGCGGCCGATGACCGCCGTTACCCGCCTGTCTCTCACCGACTTTCGCAATTATCGCGACGCAACGATCGAAGCGCGCGACGGCTTCGTGCTGCTGACCGGCCCCAACGGTGCGGGCAAGACCAATGTCCTGGAAGCGGTTTCGCTGCTGAGTCCCGGCCGGGGCCTGAGGCAGGTACCAATCGCGGAAATGCCCCGCAGCGACGGCGCCGGCGGCTTCGCGGTTGCGGCGCGCCTCGGGGGCGATACGGAAATTGGCACCGGCTCGACCGCTTCCGCGCCCGATCGCCGCCAGGTCCGGATCAATGGCGCCCCGGCATCGGTCAACACATTGAGCGAATGGCTGGCCGTCTTGTGGCTGACTCCGGCGATGGATCGGCTGTTCACGGAAAGCGCCGGGAACAGGAGGCGCTTCCTCGACCGGCTGACCTTGGCGCTCGAGCCGGGTCATGCGCATCACGCCGCGCGCTATGAGGCGG
>DASTVY010000375.1:0-2238 GCA_035758865.1 Sphingomicrobium sp.
GTTTCGTTGGCGTAGGGGCTCGGGAAATAGTCGGACGGGACCGCCTTGCGGGTTGCCGGCTCGCCAGTTTCTGGATTCACGCTCGGAACCTCGACCTGCCACTGGTTGGCGATCGCTTTCACCTCGGCCTCTTCATAGCCAAGCTGGTGAAGGTCGCGGAACGCGACGCGTGACAGGCTGTGGCAGCCCGAGCAGACTTCCTTGTAGACCTGGAAGCCGCGCTGCAGCTGCTGCTTGTCGAACTTGCCGAACGGCCCATCCGAAGCGAGCTTCAGCTCCTTATGCTCCCGATGAAACTCATGCTCGGCGGTCGCTGCGGGCGGCGCCTGGAAATAGGCTTTAAGGTCACTGCCGAATGCAAACAGCACGGCGACAACGAAACCAAGACCGACAATTCGGGCAATCCAGCGGATCATTCTTCGTTACCCCTTAATTCGCCGGCTTCGTTTGGCCGATCGGCGCGGCTTCCGCCTTCTCGCCGTGCAGCACGCTTTCCGAAATCGAATTCGGCAGCGGCAGCGGCGTCTCATGTTTGGAGACGAACGGCAGGATGATCAGGAAATGCGCGAAATAATATGCGGTTGCGAGCTGGCCCAGCGCGACATTGAGCGGTGAAATCGGTGCACCGCCGACATAGCCAAGAACCGCGACATCGACGAGCAAAATCCAGAAGAAGCGCTTGAACACCGGGCGGTACGCACCCGAACGGACCGGCGATTTGTCGAGCCAGGGCAGGAAGAACAGCAGCAGGATCGAGGCGAACATCGCGATCACGCCCCACAGCTTTGCTGGAATCCAGAGGAAATCGAACGTGAATGAGCGCAAGATCGCGTAGAACGGCCAGAAATACCATTCGGGCACGATGTGCGCCGGCGTCGCCAGTGGGTTGGCCGGAATGTAATTGTCCGGATGCCCCAGCGAATTGGGCGCGAAGAACAGCACCGCCGCATAGGCGGTCAGGAACGCGGCCGCGAACCAGCCGTCCTTGGCCGTGTAGAAGGGGTGGAAGGGCAGCGTGTCCTTCTCATTCTTGACGTCGACCCCGGTCGGGTTGCCCGAGCCCGGGATATGTAGCGACCAGATGTGCAGGATGACCACGCCGGCGATCACGAACGGCAGCAGGTAATGCAGTGAGAAGAAGCGGGTCAGCGCCGCCTGGTCGGGCGCAAAGCCACCCAGCAGCCAGACGCGGATCGGCTCGCCGACCACCGGAATGGCCGAGAAGAAACCGGTGATGACCTGTGCGCCCCAATAGCTCATCTGCCCCCAGGGCAGGACGTAGCCCATGAAGGCAGTCGCCATCATCAGCAGGTAGATGACCAGGCCCAGCATCCACACCAGCTCGCGCGGGGCCTTGTAGGATCCGTAATAGAGGCCGCGGAAAATGTGGATGTAGACGACGATGAAGAAAAAGCTGGCGCCGTTGGCGTGGGCGTAGCGCATCATCCAGCCGGCGTTAACGTCGCGCATGATGTGCTCGACCGAATTGAATGCGCCGTCGGCCGAGGCGAAGTACCACATCGCCAGCACGATGCCGGTGACGATCTGCAGGGTCAGGAAGATCCCGCTGAGGACGCCGAAGTTCCAGCCGTAATTGAGGTTGCGCGGCACCGGATAGCCGCCACCGACCGCATTGTAGACCAGCCGCGGCAGTGGCATGCGCTCGTCGAACCAGCGGCCCAGCTCGGTCTTGGGTTCATAGGGCTTGGCCCAGGCAAAGCTCATGACGGTTACCCCCCTTAACCGATGGTCACGACGGTGTCGGACGTGAATGCATAGTCCGGCACGTGAAGGTTCAATGGCGCCGGGCCTTTGCGGATGCGCGCGGCGGTGTCGTAATGCGATCCGTGGCACGGGCAGAAATAGCCGCCATAGTCGCCGCGGTTCTCGCCCTCGCCGGTGCCCAGCGGCACGCAGCCGAGGTGGGTGCATACGCCGAGCGTGATGAGCCAATTTTCCTTGCCCGGCTTGGTCCGCTCGTCGAGCGTCTGCGGGTCGCGCAGCTCGGAAAGCGGAACCGCCTTGGCGGCGGCAATTTCCTGCGGCGTCAGGTTGCGCACGAACACCGGCTGCTTGCGCCAGCTCGTCTTGATCGCCTGCCCCGGCGCGATCTTGCTGATGTCTACCTCGGTCGAGGCCAGCGCGAGCACGTCAGCCGACGGGTTCATCTGGTTGATTAGCGGCAGCGCCACGGCGACCGCGCCGACACCGGCAAAGCTGACAGCGGCAATGTTGATG
>DASTVY010000376.1:0-3984 GCA_035758865.1 Sphingomicrobium sp.
ATTGTCCCACATTACAACGAACGGCAAATATGCCCGGGCATCCTGGATGTCGGGATCCCGCAAATAAGCTCGATAGACGAAGCGATAGCCTTCGAGCGTCGTTGGAACTTCGAAGTTGCGAACGGGCCGTCCGTCCGGAATCCGGCCGATATCGTAGATGGTTCGGTCGTAGCGGGTCTTTGTGCGGTTCGGATCCGATACCACCTCATAGATGAAATCGCCGAGGTGAAGGACAAAGCCGAGCTTCTCGCCGGCCGCCGCCCGCCGGTCTTCATAGAGCATCCTGCGGTAGGCGTTCTGGGCGCCCTCGTTGACATTCTGGCACGAAACGAACGCGAATTTGACCGGACTTGAATCGCGGTCGTTGGGCGCTGTGATGGTCCTTCCGATCCTGCTTCCGTTCCCTTCTGAATCGATGAATCGGTACCAGTAGGTGGTTCGAGGCCGCAGGCCCGCAACGAGGACTCGGCAGGTCCAGTCGCTTTCCTCCATTACGGGTACCGGAGCAGACGCGATGACGGAGCGGAAGCTCTCGTCGGCGGCGACTTCGACGGTCAGTTCGGCGCGCGGCGTTCCCGCAGGGTAGGGACGCCTGGTCCATAGGATGATGCTGTCGGGTTGCGGATCTCCCGAGGCGACGCCCTCCGGAAAAAGATCGCGGCGCTCTGTCCAGGGACGCGGGCTTTGCGCCTTGGCGCTGACGCAGGCGAGGGATGCGCCTGCCGCGGTCGCGGCCGCCATGAAACGACGTCGGGTAAGCCAAGTCAGTGCAAATTTCATCGTCACCACCTACGCTGTGCTGGTCCTCATAACGACAAAAGAGCAATTCGGCAGTGGTCCGGGGCGGGTGCAGGCCCGCCCCGGGGTGGCAGCTGAGGTCATGGGGGTGCTGTCAGACTCAGCCAGTGAAAGCCTGTGCTTCCGCGAAGGCACGCCGCTATCATCTTCTTAGGATGATGCAGCAAAGTCGCAGCGCCGCCAGAATGATCCCCGCATGGGACAGGGCCCGACCAATCTTTATTTTTTGATAGCTAGGCCGAGAATGCCGGTGAAACACTGGAGGTCTTGCCGACTATTGCGCCGGTATGGTCCCTGAAGGGTTTGAAAAGCCATGAACGAGACGATCTCCGCCATTGGTTCCCCTGTTACGCCGGCGCATGCCGACGACGCCTCGATCGTCGCCGGTCTCGATATGGCCTATCAGTCGGCGGTAAAGCGCAATGATGCCGATACGATGGATCAGATCCTTCACGAGCAATATGCGCTCGTTCTCGGCAATGGCCAGGTGGTATCACGGGAAGAATTGATCGAATCGGCCCGCAGCGGCGATTATGAATTTGAGATCCAGGACGAGGATCCCGGGACGCAGGTCGTGCGCGTGTGGGGCGACACGGCGGTCGTCACTGCCCGGTTGAGGATCAAGGGCAGCAAGTGCGGCGATCCGTTCGAAAGGCTGTTATGGTTCAGCGATACCTACGTGCGGACGCCAGCCGGATGGCGTTACGCGTTCGCCCAGGCGTCATTGCCATTGCCCGCCGAGTGAAGGGCTACAGGGGCGCGAATTAAGAGGAGCGTAGATCTTGGTCCCGCCCGTCAACCAAAGCCGTAGGGCCCTGCCGCGCAATCCCGAAACCAGGATGCACGAGGCCGATAATTATCGCGCGACGCTGCACTGCAGCGAGCTGGCGCATGTCGAAGATTCGTCGGTCTCTCCTTATGGCCCAGCGCCGTCAGGGTTCGAGCCGCAATATCAGATCGGCCTGCCTTACTTCGGCTTCTTCGCCTATCAGGTTGGAAGTCGCCGCTGGCTGATCGATGCCAACCGCACCTTGTTCGCATCGCCCGGCTGGGAGTTCCAGGATTACCATCCTGTCCCGGACGTGGGTCACGCATCGATCCTGATCAATCCGACGCGGCACCTGCTGGATGAGGTTTGCGGCGGGCTCGGCCCGAACAGGTGCGGGGCTTTCATCGATGTGACCCGTCCGTCGACCATGCGCCTTCACCTGCTGATCCAGCATATGTTGCGCCTGTCCCCGGAAGCCAACGACCCGCTTCACAATGACGAGTGGGTGGTTCACGCATTGGATGAAGCGATCAACTCTGCTCCGCCCAAGGCGGGGCGGCAGTCGAAGATCGTGGACCACGCCAAGGAGGTCTTGCACGGCCGGGTTTGCGAGCGGCTGTCGCTGGATCAGATCGCCCGGGAAGTGGGCGTCACACCCGTGTACCTGACTCAGGAATTCACGCGTTCCGAAGGGACGCCGCTCTATCGCTACCAGCTCCGGCTGCGCCTCGGCCGGGCCTTGCTGGAGCTGCCCCATTGCGAAGACATCACCGGGCTTGCGCTGGACCTCGGCTTCTCGAGCCACAGCCACTTCACCGCGGCATTCGGCAAGACCTTTGGAATGACGCCTTCCGAATATCGGCAGCGGGTCGGAACGCGGCAGCTGCGGCTCGACAAGCGGCAGGCGCAAAGGGGCAAGCTGCGCGCGGCATAGTCGCTCGCTGGTTACTTCAGGATCGGGTAGCGCACGTGGATCGCTAATTCGCCCACGGGAATTCTCCTTGGTCAGGATGTTCCCCCCGGTCGAGATCAATGCCTTCATTGGCGAGCAGCCAGGCCTTGCGATTCAGCCCGCTTCCATAGCCCGTCAGCGAGCGGTCGGTTCCAACCACACGGTGGCAAGGAATGATGATCGGAATCGGATTCTGGCCATTGGCCGCGCCGACCGCGCGGCTAGCCGCCGGCCGGCCAATGGCCTTGGCGATCGCGCCGTAAGAGGTGACTGATCCTCCCGGGATTTTCCTCAACTCGTCCCAGACGCGAAGCTGAAAGGCAGAGCCGTACGGCTCGATCGCCAGCTCGTCGAAGGCGTCGCAATTGCCGGTTACGAAATAGGTGTTGAGCGCGCTCAGCACGCTGTCAGCTATCGGGCCCTCAACAAATTCCGCGCTGGGAATAAATCGGCGGATCCGCGCTTCCGCGTGGCCGCGGTTGGTAAATTCGATCGCGATAATGCGCTGGTCGAGCATGAAGACCAGCAGCTCGCCAATCGGCGTCGCCATGGACCCGCGAACGATGGGCTGACATTGATCCATCAGGCGAGTTGTTTAGGCAGCTACCGTTCCGCTGCTTGCAAGAAATTAAGCGCGCGCCCGTCCATCGTTCCGGGACCAAAAAAAGGGGCGGCCATTGCTGGCCGCCCCGAAGGATCGAGCGTGCTTGCTCGGGGAACTTTAGAACTTGAGCTTGGCGCTGACCGCATAGCGGCGGCCCAGCGCGTCGTAGGTCGACGGATAGACGTTGCCGCTGTTGAAGGCCGTATTGCCGACCGTATTGCCCACGACCTTCGGCTGGTTGTCGAACAGGTTCTGGACCGTCGCCGTGAAGGTCATGTTGTCGGTCGCGTTGAACCGGGCCGTCAGATCGAAATAATGTTCCGACGGGATGCTGCGGAATTCTTCCAAAATCGATTCCTCATCGCCGCCATCATCTTCAATCTGCCGGGGTTCAAACGTGACCTTGTCGATCCAACGCCACAGCAGTGACAGGTCGACCTTGCCCATGGTGAGGGTGGTGCGCTGCGAGAACTGCAGCTTGGGTTGGATCGAGCCGGTGAAGGAGCAGTTCACGCTGTAGTGGCCGGCGCATTCGCGGAAGAAGCTGTCCGGATCCTCAACCAGAGCATTATATTCCGAATTGTTGGTCCAGTTACCCACGAACGCCAAGGCCAGATCGCCGAAGCCGACGTCGGTCTTGTAGTTCATGATCAGGTCCACACCGTCCGTGAATAGCTCGCCAAAATTGTTGGTCGCCAGGAACAGGCCGGGAGTGGTCGCAGGATCGCCGTCGAGGCCGCCGGTAATCGGATTGCGCCGGATCACCAGGCAGTCCGGATCGGTCGCGCTGGCCGCCGTAATATTGCCGAAGCAGGCGTTGATCAAATCGCCCGGCAGGGCCGTACCGATAACGTCCTTCAC